>WRER01000032.1 GCA_009779205.1 Methanobacteriota archaeon
ACAATTTACAAGATATTCTTCTATTTTCATTGCGATCATAGTCATGATATTCGGGAATCCGGGTGAACAACAGAAAGCACTTCATGCAGTATTAACTTGTGAAAATCCACAAAAAGCTCTAAAACAAATCGCCGAGGATGCAATGACCATGCCTCAAATACTTTTAGATCAAATCAATGATATAGCTATGCCCATTCTAGATGATATTTTAATAGATTTCATGAAAGAACAACCGTATATCCTTGATGAATATGCGCCGTCACTAAAGATATCTATTTCAAAGGAGAAATCATTATGACGCCAGCTAAAATCAGTCAGCGTGAATCGAGTGCACTCATCAATTCGTTAATAGCGGGTGTTGTTCCAAGGATTGGATTACGCCATATCGCAGTGGGCAGGCAAAATGAAATAAAGGCATTTTTACACAACCTTGCTACAATTGAGGGAGGTGGGGCAACATTTCGCTTAGTTTCCGGACAATATGGCAGTGGTAAAAGTTTTTTGCTGCAAGTAATTCGCAATAATGCTATGGATCGGGGTTTCGTTGTTGCCGATGCTGATTTATCTCCGGAACGCCGACTTACTGGAGCAAAGGACCAAGGGCTTGCAACTTACCGAGAATTGATGCAACATTTAGCCATAACAACAAGACCAGAAGGTGGTGCTTTAGAAGCAATTCTGCAAAAATGGATTAATGGACTGCAAACTCTGGCAGCAAAAGAAAACAATTTGAGTGCTGGTGATCCTGAAATTATTAACGCGGTTAGTGGGAAAATCCTAGAGATTAAGAGTGAACTTGCTGAAATGTCCTACGGATTCGCTTTTGCAACGGTAATTGATTCCTATTGGCGTGGGATGAAAACTGAAGATGAGAGTCTAAAACAATCTTCTTTACGATGGCTTCGAGGAGAGTATGCCACGAAGACAGAGGCGAAACAGAATCTTTCAGTTGATCGTATCATTGACGACCAGAACTGGTATGAATTTCTCAAAGTCTTTGCACTGTTCATTATTAAGGCAGGATATAAAGGTCTACTTGTCTTTTTAGACGAAGGTGTCAATCTCTACAAAATATCACATAAACAATCAAGAGATAGCAATTACGAAAAAATTCTTGCAATATTCAATGATACTATGCAAGGAAAAGCACAATATATCGGAGTTTTTCTGAGCGGAACCCCACAATTTATTTATGATGAAAAGCGAGGTTTGTTCAATTACGATGCGCTTCGTTTACGTCTTTCAGATAATCGCTTTGGAACACAAGGGTTTGTAGACTATACAAGCCCTGTCACCAAACTTGATCAACTCACCCGCGAAGAAATTTATCTCTTGATGGAGCGATTATGTGAAGTTCATAGTGCTCACTATACATATAGTTGTTCTCTTGGTACACAAGAATTAATGGCATTTCTGGAAACAGTGCTTTCACGTCTAGGAGCTGATGAGCTCCTAACACCTCGTGAAATTACAAGGGATTTTCTTGGTTTACTGAATATATTGCATCAAAATCCTGAGGCCAGTTTCAATGCGTTAATAAATGAACAAGGCTACGCCGTAAAAAGTGCAGAACAAGATCCAGAACAGGTAACAGATGAAAGCGATGCACAGTTTGCTAAATTTGACCTATGAGCAAAGTTACATTGAAGCGGTACGCACCATTTATTCGAGAATATATCTATCGCAAAAAGTGGGATGATTTAAGACCAGTACAAGTTGATGCTTGTAATGCCATTTTAGATACAGATAATCACCTCATTATAGCATCAGGAACAGCATCGGGAAAAACCGAAGCTGCTTTTTTTCCGATCCTCACGACCTTATACCAGAAGCCAGCCAATTCTATTGGAATAATATATATAGGACCGCTAAAAGCTTTGATTAATGATCAATTTGAAAGATTAAGCGGTTTATTAGAAGAAAACTATATTCCTGTATGGCCTTGGCATGGAGAGGTTTCTCAATCGATAAAAAAACGTGCAATAAAGGAGGCACAAGGTGTTTTGCAAATAACACCAGAATCATTAGAATCATTATTAATGCGGCGCCCTGGTGATTCTGCCCGTTTATTTGCTGATTTACGCTTTGTCGTAATTGATGAAATTCACGCACTAATGGGCATAGATCGTGGATTGCAGACACTTTGTTTACTATCGCGGCTTGAAAGAATCGCTGGATGTACGCCAAGACGCATTGGTCTTTCTGCGACACTTAATGATTATTCCCTCGCAAAACAGTTTCTCGCTGCCGGAACTAAACGAGAAGCAAAACTTGTTGGGACAGATAAACTTGATAGAACCATAGACCTAAATATTGAAAGTTTTATTTTACCTGGTGGTTCTTTACCTGATGATCTTGAACAGAGAAGTATGGTTTTGCAAGAATCCAACGATTTTATTTATCAGAAATCATTGGAATGCCATGATACCAAGTATCCCAAGTGCCTTATATTTGTGAATAGTAGAAGCAATGCAGAAGAAATAATTGCAAACATGAGAAAAATTGCCACCAAAAGATGCGAACGCGATATTTTCCATGTGCATCATGGGAGTATTGCTGCCATCCTGCGACAAGATGCAGAGACCGCTTTACGGGAAAGCGGTCCAACCGTTGCAGCAGCAACGCTGACATTGGAACTTGGAATTGACATTGGGGAGTTAGAATCTACTATTCAGTTTGGTGCGCCTTATTCATGCGCAAGTTTTGTTCAACGTCTCGGTCGTTCCGGACGGAGGTCTGAAAAATCTAAAATGACGTTTGTAAACCTTCATGAACAAAATAACCAAACATCCCTTGACGATCTTCCGTGGGAATTATTGAGGTCTATTGCAATTATACAATTATATCTGGAAGAACGATGGGTAGAGCCGTTTATACTTAAGAAAAAACCATTTAGTGTATTAGCTCATCAAACACTGAGCACTGTAATGACCTATGGAGAACTTACACCTCCTGAGTTGGCAAAAAAGGTCCTCACTCTTCCGGCATTTCAAAATACAATCAGTCAAGATGAGTACCGAGATCTACTGCGACATATGGTCGAAAATGATTATTTAGAGCGCATTGAATCGGGAACTATTATCGTAGGTTTAAAAGGAGAACGCATCACGAACCACTATTCTTTTTTTGCTGTTTTCCAAGATGAGCAAGTATATCGCGTACATAGTAAGGATGGTGAAATCGGCACGTTAAGTGCTTGCCCCATTGAAGATGAAGCCTTTGTATTAGCTGGTCGCCCATGGAAAGTCCAATCCGTAAATGAGGAACGAAAAATCATATATGTGGAACCAGTAAAAGGCGGTCATATTCCTCGTTGGAACGGTGGTTCATGTGGAGACATTCACACAAGAATTGTACAGCGAATGAGGCAAGTTTTACTTGAAGACAGTGAATATCCGGATTTGAAGCTGAATCCAAATGCACTAAATCTACTGCAAGATGCGCGATGTTTTGCACGTGAAACAGATATATTGCAGCGTAGCATTATTCCCATAAGTGAGAAATCATTCTTGCTGTGTCCTTGGGTTGGAACAAGGGAGATACGGACAATTCATGCTTTGTTAACCTGCGGCTTGAAAGATGCATTACAGATAAAAAAAGCATTAAATTTTGAACATTATCTTGAAATCATCTCCGGTTTACCGCTGAATGATTTTGTCCAAGTAGTAAAAAGCCTTGATATAATTGAATATAATCCAGATTATGTCTTACCAAAAGGCAGAGCACCAAAAATTGATAAGTACGATGTGATGGTTCCTGATGAGTTATTACGAAAGGCGTATCTTTACAATGAAATGGATATCGTAGAAGCTATTCAGATATTGAAAACAATATGAAAACTGTAATTTTCAGTGTGCGTCACAAATGTGATGTCAAGCAGCAAACGCTTGAACCTGCCTGCCAGTACTCCGATGCAAAAAGGAGGCAGGACAGAAATAGGTCATTTACAACTCCTTTGCACACCATGTAACAAAAATAAAAGGTAATAAAAAATGAAACATCTTTACACGTCTCAAGAACTCGCGAATTTCCTTGCTCATTTTCTTGGTATGTATGTATTTGCTGAAAGTGATGACGACGATAGACATCCTCACATTTTTGTTTACAGCAACTCCAAAGAGAGATATCAAGAACTTATCGCTGGATTACCTGCTCTGTTTGAGGATTTTGAAATTGTAGATGAAACCATTGAACCTAAAATCCTGGATGAGATGGTTGCTCGCTGTGAGTTTGCATACTTTGATGTAGATATGGTTCCACCCTACAATCGCCAAGATATTGAGAATTTGCTACAATATTTTGCTCGAAACAAGTCAAAACCTTTTTTTATTTCTCATGAAAGTATTTGCCATCGAAACATAGCCATATCTCTCATTGCAAAAGAAATCATAGAAAAAAACCTTCATGGCTCAGAACAGAATGACTATATCGATTCACTTTGGGGAGATGAAAACAGTTTTTTTCACACTTGCACATATTCTGCAAGCAAACCACTCTTCAAACGTAATCTTGAAAAAGAGCTTTTAAAACATGCTGACTATCTTGTTGATGGTGATGTTGCAGTTTTAGAAAGTAAAATAGAACTAATTATGCGTGAATTTCTGGATCGGGGTCTATTCAATACAACCCTCACTCCAACACAGCTTGCTAAGGTGATTACAGGGCATCATCAGAAAAGGGGTGATGTTGAAATTGCGCGTGATTTGGGGAATGAATTTCTGGCAGAATCAGTGAAATCTCTGCGAACTCACTTAATGTGGTTATACTATGGCTGTGCAAATGAATTTACCAAAACCGAAATCTGTGAAGAGTTCGGCATAAGTCCAACAATTTTGCAAGAATATCGAGAGATGTTTGATACACAAAAATTTTTGGTTGGCAAATCACAGGACTTGCCAGAATACCCACACAAATTTGAGGCAAAGAAAGAAGAAGAAAATGTCACTCTTGATTTTGAAAAAATCAACGATTTACGCAGTCAATCTGATGATATTCGTGCTGACTTGCATGTGAAAGAATCTGATTCACCAATTGAGAAAGTGTTATTAAGCGATTTACATAAGGTTACACTTGTGTATATTGCTCTTACCATAGAAGCGCGAAACCTTTTACACCAGATAATACATTTGACTTTGGAGTATGAATATAAACAGGAAGATGAGCCTTTAATACTTGAAATCAACCGCTTGGCAGAACGTTATCTTGGCTGTGCCCTATTGATAAAGGAAAATGATGGTATCACAGTAGAAAGTGATTTTCGTGATGAATTAGAACATATACGTGAAAACCCACCACATCTTCCCGATGTGAATGAACCCTCGACATTGTTTAATCTGTCAATCCTCCCACCTAACTTGAAAGAAATTATCGAACATCTTATACCTGAACAACAAAAGGCGCTTCATGCAGTATTAACTTGTGAAAATCCGCAAAAAGAACTTAAACAAATTGCAGAGGGCGCAATGACCATGCCTCAACTACTTTTGGATGAAATTAATTATGTAGCTATGCAAATTTTAGGAGACATTCTTATAGATCCCATGAATGAGCAGCCTCATATCATTGATGAATATGTTCTGTCACTAGAAATGTCTATTGCAAAGGAAAAATCAGATAGCAGTGTTTTAGAAAATAAAATAGAACTCATTATGGGTGAATTTTTGGAACGAGATATAGTAAAAACAACCCTCACTCCAACACAGCTTGCAAATCTAATTGCAGCACATCATCATGGAAAAACCGATACTGAAATTGCACGTGCTCTAGGGGATGAAAGTCTGTCAAATGTAGTGAACCAAGCGAGAAATCGTTTAATACGGCTGCTCTTTGCAGATAGATCAACTATAAAAGAAATTGGTGAAACAATCTATCTAGAATATCGAGACGCATTTTATGCACCAGCATACGAAATAATTCATGAGATATTGCATGATATTGACGATGGAGAACGTGAAATATCACTCATTATGCATGAATTTCTGGATAAAGGTATCGTAAAAACAAATCTCACTCCAGTTCAGCTTGCAAAGATAATTACATCATGTCATCAGGGAAAAAAAGATATTGAAATTGCACATGATCTGGGATCTGAAAGGCTGTCAAAAAAAGTGAATCGGGCGAGGACTCGTTTAATACGGCTACGTTTCACAACGGAACCGGGTATGGAAAAGACCTGTGAAACGTTCGGCATAAATTTATCGACTTTACAAAAATATCGGCACACATATGACGCACAAAAGTCTTTGATTGACAAATTGAGCAAATTTCAAAACTCGTCAGAATACCAGCACGTGTTTGATGCGCAGGAAGAAAGAAACAATGTCACTTTAGAAGAAATTCCAAAGGTAGTGCAAGATAGCAATACTGTAGAAACTAAAATAGAATTCATTTTGAGTGAAATTTTGGAACAGGGTATCGTAAAAACAAATCTCACTCCAACTCAGCTTGCAAAGCTAATTGCAGCATATCATCAGGGAAAAAATGATACTGAAATTGCATATATCCTAGGGGAGGAAAATCTGCAAATTTCTCCTGAGTCTGTGAAAAAAGCAAAAATAGACCTTATGCGGCTGTCCTACAAATGCGCAAATGAATCTACCATAGATAAGATCTCTGAAGAGTTCGGCATAAGTCCGTCAACCTTGCAAGAATATCGAGGCATGTTTGGTTCACAGGTAAAAAGGGCGATGAATCTGGGCTTGAAACGTCCTATGGTCAGTGTGGAAGATCAAACAAAATATGTATCGCAGCCACTTTCCACTATTCGTGAAACTGAACCAGAATTTTACAGAAAAATTGAGGATGATCTTTATACTCAAGCGAGGGAGAGTTATGGATACAGCTGTGCACTATGTAGCAGGATATCTCCATATAAAGCCTTGTTTAAAATCGATTACATTGTTCCGATATCAAAGGGAGGTAAAACAGAGATAAACAATTTGCGGCTTTTGTGCACAACATGTAACCAGGAGCATGGTAATAAATGGGATTGAAAATACAATGCCAACTACACACACTATACGCACTCTTCTGATCGCAGGAGACAGGTCAGGATCTGGAAAAACAAGTATCTCTATCGCAATTGCAGCAGCGCTCGCAAAAAAGTATACAGTGCAAACATTCAAGGTGGGTAT
>WRER01000033.1 GCA_009779205.1 Methanobacteriota archaeon
CGCGCTTTATTGCATATTCTTGCATTCTTCTTACATGTAGCTCAACATTGATAATAGTCATCACGATCCATCATCTGATTCATGCATCAACATACCAGGAAAGAAGTACTCCATCTTCCATCCGCGATAGAGAATATAATGTAAGCTGGACAAACTCATCTTCAAGGATAAAACCCCCTCCATCTGCAAGTGTTGGTGCATCTTTCCCACCAATTATCATATTTCCTATATATGTGTGAATCTCATCAACAACACCTGCCTTCAAAAGACCCATAATAAGCGTACCTCCTCCCTCAACCATAAGTCTGTGAATGCCACGCTTCTTTAAATCCTGGAAAAGCTCTGCCAAATCAACCTGATCATCTCCACAGACAATCAACTCTACTTCAATACCTTCGCCACATTGCATCGCAGTCTGCTGTAACTGTTCTACACGATGAAAGTCTGCAGCGCGTGAAAGTGCAATAATACGCTCTCCTTCTCCTTTATGTAATATCTTCGCATCAGGAGGTATTCTTGCCATACTATCTACAACAATGCGGACTGGATGAGAAGAGCGGTTCTGGTCTCTTCGCATTCTGATCAATGCATCAGATTTAATGGTAAGAGATGGATCATCAGCAAGCACTGTTCCAATACCTACCATAATTGCATCACATCCAGCTTTCAATTCATCAACTCGTGAAAAATCATTTTTTCCAGAGATCTTCACTTGCCTGCGCTCTCGTGTTGAAAGTTTTCCATCCGCACTCATTGCGACATTTATTATCACATATGGCCGCGAAGATGATGCGTCTAAGGAATGTGTATGTGTGCGAGGAGACGACATATTATATCATATCACCATATCACATATCAGATATATACATACAGCGATCTCCAATTCACCACGTTTCAATAACTATTAAATGGTTTACAGAGGAAACTCTAATATGAACGTTCTGATTGCAATAGCTCCCGCAAAATTTTTTGAAATGGAGTTGGATCCGATCATAAAAGCATTAAAAGGCGAAGGAATTTCTTGGGAAGCAGTCTCATCAAAAGCTGGAAAATCTATTGGCCATCTGGGAAAAGGAATTACAATAAAACGTACATTTCAGGATGTCTTACTCAAGGGAAACTGGAATGAAATCGATGGAATTATCGTCCTGGGAGGAAAAGGAGCTGAGCTCTATCTGTGGAATGACATTAGTTTACATGAGATCGTCACACATCTCAATGAGAGGGGAAAAGTAATCGCAGCGATTGGAACTGCACCACTTGTGCTTGCAAAAGCAAAACTTCTCGTAAAAAAAGAGGCAACAGTATCCAAGGGACCATATGTGCGTGAGATGATGATTGAAGATGCCATCGTAGTGGACAAAGATCTCTTCTTCAAAGACCGCATCGTAACAGCACGCGATCATGGCGTTGCAGATGAGTTCATGACTATATTTATCCGATACCTGAAAGGAGACAACCCTGAGTTTCAGGCAACAAAAGCAAAAGTTGGATTTGAATTCTAACCACATTCAAAACCTACTCATGTAACTTCTGCCTCACTTTTTCATAAGACATAAGTCCTCGGATCACACCGCTACTATTCTACTGCCTCTACACAACTGCTCTGGTTCTTTTACCAAGCGAGTGTCATGTATATTCATGTCAAATCTCACCATCATATATCTTGGCCCCTCTGATATCGCAAAAGAACTTGCGAAAAAAGGAACTGAGAGCGACATCACATTTTATAACCTAAAACGCGGAAATGACACCCTTACACTTGTTGAACCCACGAGATATCCGGAAAAACTGTCATCACTCTTCTTTTCAGCAGCATTATCTGATGCAGCACTCCTTGTAATCGATGAGATCTCTGCTGCACTTGGAGAGTGTATTGTAATGCTTGATGCTGTACGAGTCAGTTCTGGATATATCATGCTTCGAAATTATATCGACCAAGCAACGATCGCACCACTCATTGCAGGAACCGTGCTTGAAAACTACACATATGTCTCAGAAGATCTAACTACACTTCGCGAACAGCTATTGCACAACGCTGCATCTGCATCTACTCATGCAGACGGACCTCCAATTGTACCAATTGACCATCACTTCAATGTAAAAGGAATTGGAACAGTCATCTTAGGCTGTGTTGCAAAAGGAACAGTCAGAAAGCATGATCAATTACTCGTCTGGCCAACGAAAAAAACAGCTCAGATCCGCTCGATTCAAAAGCATGATGATGATGCGAATGACGCATATCGTGGAGATCGCGTAGGGCTTGCATTAAAAGGTGTAACTGCTGACGAATTGGATCGTGGATATATTCTTGCTCCAGAGAACATACTTATTGCAGCAGATGAAATGCGTGGACAACTCTCTCCTGTTGCATGGTGGAAACAGCCACTGAAAGAACAAATGATTCTCTATGCAGGATATTGGATGCAATTCTCTCCATGTCGGGTTACTTCAATCTCTGGAGATGCGAACAATCCGATCTTTACGCTTATGTGCGACAGACCATTTGTATTTGACAAAGAAGCAGAGATAGTACTTCACTATCTTGAAGGAGAACGCCTGCGAATTGTTGGAACGTTTCGACCAGAGGTGTGATAGCCATCCAATATGTTCGTCAAAAATGAGCTGAATCCCACATAACACGACTTTCAATATGCACACGAATGCTATTCAAAAAAATGTCCTCTCCCTTCTCCTTCAGATCGGACAGGATAGTTTTCCAAATGAATTTCTAGCGCAACTCCTTCACACAAATGGAATTATTGATGATATATCAATTATTCCTGGAACAATTACAGGTCCGGCGAGCGCATATATCAGAGATGATGTCCGTCCGATTATCACGAACCTGGCAGGCACTGCCCATAGCCATCCAAACGGTGTACTTCGGCCATCTTCTACTGATATTCGAAGTTTTGCAAAGTTTGGAGGCCAATGCCATCTCATTCTCGGACCTCCATTCTCATTTGACTCGTGGAAAGCATTTCATGCAGATGGAAGTCTACGCACGCTGGATATTATCGAAGATATAAATGATGACACAGATGGAACATAAGATTGTCGTTGCGACTGGGACATTTGATCTCCTGCATCCCGGCCACCTGTACTATCTAAAAGAATCTCGTGCACTTGGTGATGAGTTGCACGTCATTGTAGCGCGAGATAAAAATGTAATGCACAAACCTGCACCGATTATTCCAGAAGAGCAACGTCTGGTAATGGTATCTGCCCTATCACCAGTAACTTCTGCTCGGCTCGGAGATCTTACAGATATGATGCGTCCAATAGAAGAGATCAAGCCAGATATCATCACCCTTGGGTGCAACCAGCATTTCTCAGAACAAGACCTTGAAAGGAGACTGCGAGATAGAGGACTATTCGCACAGGTCGTTCGGATCGACGAGTATAAGGGATATACCTATTGCAGTTCACGAGATATTGTGCGTTCCGTTTTAGAGCGCGAATGTCAAAAGCAGAAGCGTTGATACCAGCATTAGCTTTGCGAGATATCCGTATGAATTTTTACCTCTCAAATTTATTACTACATGATACAATAAAAATAAAATAAAACTGGGAGGCGTTACATACCAATGAATATCGAATCTGCAGCCCTTAATGTATTAAAACGATGTCCTGTAAAACGCGCTGCATTGTTTGGTTCAGCCACTCGGAGGGATATGACGAAACAAAGTGATATGGACATGCTTGTAATCGATGATGACATTATTTGAGATGTCGTAATGCATTCAATCCCGGAATTAATTAAAATTTCAAAAAAAAATTCAAAAAAAGGCGATTTTTAAATGAATAAGATCATTGATTGGAACGAGATGTGGAAACGTGCGCACACTATCGATCTCCCTTCCACAGATCCGTGGTCATCCCGTGCTGAACACTTTGAAGAACACATAAAATCGCGTTCTCGTGAAACTGAAGATATAATTGCCAGATTTCACTGCAAACCAACTGACACTGTACTTGACATTGGAGCTGGAACTGGCAGATATACACTTCCTCTTTCAAAACAAGTGGCATCTGTTACTGCGATAGAGCCTTCTGTTGCTATGCGCACCATACTTGAGAAAAAGCAAACTGCAGATCATATCTCAAATATTGTGACTCTTCCTCTCCTGTGGGAGGATATCACTATTGGCAAAGAGATCAAGCCTCATGACATTGTACTTGCATCTCACTCATTAACTATGTATGATCTAAAAGATGCCCTCTTAAAGATCAATCGTGCCGCAAAACGAGAAGTTTGGCTTATTTTATTCGCAGGAAATAAAATGGAGTCATGGACTCGTGACACTCTTATGAAAGCAGGAGTAGACCCCAATATAAAGCAGAGGTCGTTTGATTATCTCATTGTGTACTCCATGCTGCACAGTCTTGAGATCTATGCCGATGTCACGATTCTGACACATGCATTTTCAGAAACATACCCTGATGTAGAGACTGCTGTACTGGATTGGAGGCTTTTGTACAATATTCCACCTGAAAACCAGGTATTTGCTCAGGAGATAATACACCGACTTCATCCAACTGGTGATGAATACTCATTAGCGCGAACAAGCAGAATTGCCGTTATTCACTGGCATGTGAAACGTGATTTTCATTGTGATTAAGCATCAAAACCATTTCATCATGAAAATGGCATCTTCTCCATCCGCATAGTATGACTGAAGTACACATACTGGTCGATACGAGAGTTTACCATAAAATTGCTGGGCAAGCACATTTGATTCACGAACTTCAAGCTGCATTGCAGTTGCTCCTCGTGCAATGACACTAGCCTCTGCATGTGTGATGAGATCCCTTCCAATACCTAAGTCCCGGTACTCAGGATCCGTTGCGATAGCACAAACATGACCATATAGCCCCCCATTCGTATTTTCCAACCCGCATATAACGAATGCAATCACTTTTCCGCCAGCAACAGCACAAAACGAAGTCTCATAAAAGCACTCGATAGTCTCCCTCAAAACCTCTGCCGACCAGGGATCTCTAAATGAAGCCTCTTCAATGCGTACCATCACATCAACATCATGTACGTGGGGACTCCGAATGATAATCCCTGATGAAAAGGCATAAAATGAACGAGTATATGGCATTGTAAATTGTTTACTGTACCTTGTGCATTGTATAATATAGCAGTGTCGTCACATACGTAAGGGACAAACTCAGGTGTCTCATGGTTCATCTCTATCCATTTCAATCAATTCATCCGACAAAAGAGCAAGCTCAAGATATTGCAGCTGTTCCTTATGATGTTGTAGACGCAAAAGAGGCTGCGGAAATAATACGAAAGCAGCCACTTTCCTTCCTCAACATCTCCCGTTCAGATGCGCGCCTTCCTTGTGATCCCTATGACGCACAGGTGTATGCTACTGCAAAAGAAACCTTTGCTCAGTACATGCGCGATGGGCTTCTCATTCAGGATCAGATCCCTTCTCTCTATATCTATCGTGTCACAGCAGACGACACATCATATACCGGTCTTTGTGGGTGTTTTGATCTTCTTGAATACCGATCCGGTGCAATCAAAAAGCATGAACTAACCCGCGTCCAAAAAGAACAAGATCGTACTCACCATATTGATGCCGTAAATGCAAACACCGGCCCTGTTATTTTTCTACATGCTCATAACTCAAATATCCAACATCTTCTTGCACAGAATATCAAAACGATACAAACACCATCAATGATTATTACCGCTCCTGATGGGAGCTTGCATGAGATCTTTCCCATATCTGAACCAGAGCAAATTGATGCACTTATTCATGAGTTTTCAAGCATTCAACAGTTATACATCGCAGACGGACATCATCGCTGTAAATCAGCACATAATGTGCTGGAACAGCGGGAACATGCAGATGCAAGTGCAATCTCTGACGAGACAAAACGAGTTATGGGTGTAGCATTTGGAGAAGATCAAGTCATCGTGTACGGGTATCATCGCCTTCTTCTTACTCTTCATGAGACCACACCTGAGGCATTCATGGATGCACTCAAAGAGGTTGCGTCACTAACCCCTTACCCGTCCCTTGATCCATCTGTCTCAAAAATTAAAACAATACAGGATGCAAACGGATTTCATATATTTCACCTATATTATGATAAAACCTGGTATGAGGTAGCCATCCCGAAGAAATCCCCACAAAATCCAATCGATGCCCTTGATGTAACGGTACTTCAAAACCTCATATTAGAACCTCTGCTCAAAATCACAGATCCACGAACTGATCCTGCTTTACAGTATGTGGGAGGATCATCTCCTGTATCTGTGCTCATGGAAGTGGTCGATCGTGGCGAAGCAGTCTTTGCAGTTGCAATGCAACCTGTGTCTGTTGCAGATGTATTTGCAATTGCTGACAGTGGCGGGATCATGCCTCCAAAATCAACCTGGTTCGAGCCAAAGCTGCTCAGTGGAATCACCATCCACCTCCTCTCATAATACTACACTCGCATGCTAGCAAAATCAGCCATTATTGAGCGTTTCCTTGATCAAAAACTCCAGGTGCACCCAGATGTGATCACGTACATCATTGAACGAGATGACGTCTCTCTCATTGATCGTATCATTGAACGTGTACCTTCGGAGTGCCTTGTTGCATCACTGGCTCATATCCCTGGTCTTTATCCTTCCAGGGATGGCTATCGATTTACAGGAGAACCTGAGATCGAAGTCGTTCTCGGGAGAGAATACACAGCCCGTCCCATCGATAATGTTGGTGACTATGTGACATACTTCAACAACAGGTACACAACTCTTTCAGGCATCATTCGGGGACGGTGCAGTGCAGCTCCAATTGAAGCTCTATTTCGCAATGATCGC
This sequence comes from Methanobacteriota archaeon, assembly GCA_009779205.1. Classification (GTDB taxonomy): domain Archaea; phylum Halobacteriota; class Methanomicrobia; order Methanomicrobiales; family Methanospirillaceae; genus Methanofilum. Next base: position 6,836 of record WRER01000033.1, read on the forward strand.
TACATTCAGGAAGAATGTGCTGTCATTGGTATGATTACTGATATTCGCACCACTTCAAATGGACACCGAATGGCTCAGATTGAGGATCGAACCGGTACCATAAACGTGCTATTTAATCGTGCTCATTCTGGATTTGACGAAGCAGAGAAACTGGTGCATGACGAGGTTGTAGGTGTGAAAGGTACTCTTTCATCAGAAAAAACACTTCTCTTTGCAGATCAACTCCTTCGTCCAGATATTCCTTTTTCATACCAGCCGTACATGAGTGATCGACCTGGAAAAGTCGCACTGATATC
>WRER01000034.1 GCA_009779205.1 Methanobacteriota archaeon
AAATGCGCAGGAAATGGATCTCATCACTGCGCTTGAAAAAGCTGTCTTTGAAGCATTAAGATAGAATTATAGAGTTCAAAAATACAGGTGCTAAAGAGGAAATATGTCAAGATCGCGTGATTACCACTGCTATAGATCTCGAACCACTGTAAAACAGCACTTAAAAAAACATTTCTTTTTTGAAAGAGTTACAATAGCGTTATACTGAACTCTTCTACTTATCGCGAATATCGCACTGATGTGAGTACTCCACAATTGCTTTTAGAAAATCTGTCTTTTTAAACAGTGGCCAGTAAGGTGTACAGAAATACACCGCTGCTTCATATCCGTTTGCAAACCATGGCAGAAAGTTTGATGTTCTGCTGTCATCACCGGTTCGAATGATCAGATCTACTGGTGGAACAGCGCTGTTTCGACCGTACAAATAGTCTTCTATCAGATCAGGAGTTATCTGCTCAGCATGTAATTCCTGATCCTTAACATCGCCAAGAATTCTTCTGCCTGCCTGTATAATCTCACTCTTCCCTCCATATGCGAGAGCGATATTGACATAATAATTGCTGTAATGAGCAGTCGCAGATTCGGCATTATGAATTATTTCTTGAATATATGATGGCAATTTCTCCTTATCACCAATCATCTGAATTCTAATGCGGTACTTATGAATACGCTCATCTTCTACGATAAGTTCTATTCTTTCTTTAAATAAGGCAAAAAGTTCGTCTAACTCATCTTTTGTCCGATTGAAATTCTCAGTTGAGAATGTATAAAGTGTTAAGTACTGAATTCCAACCTCATGAGCCCATTCAAGCACCTGCCCAGTACGATCTGCTCCGATCTGGTGTCCAATTGCCCGTGGTATTCCCATTTTTCTAGCATACCGTCTGTTGCCATCCTGAATCACAGCGATATGATTTGGAACATGATTACATTTTCGACGCAGATACCAGAGATATACCGACTCAAATAAACTCATAACGGTATCACCTCGAGAATATGTCCGTCATCCGGGTATCTTTCGATGATCTGTGGGTTGTATTTTGACATATCTGACGCAATATCTTCAAGAATCCACCATGCAAGTTCGATTCGATCATTATATCGTATGTACATATTTTCGCTCAGGTCAACCACTGATGTGAGATCAGGATCTCCTTTGAGAACACCATAAAGGATGGTTCCATCTTCTGTTATTTCATCAAATGGGCGTGCTGTATTTGTTGCAATCCGTATCAGCCTCCTTCGAAGTTGAACGCTGTCTTTAAAATGTGACGAGCACCAGTGGACTTTAGGCTCTTTTAAAAACTCCTGTGCAGCGCGCAAGTCCACACGAACAGCATTAGAAGTTGGATTTGCAAGTTCATAGCCCGCAGATCGCATAGCATTTGCATTGGTATCTCCCCACTCAAGCTCATTTACATTCAAAAAATCAAGTTGTGAAAGAAATGATGTGAACTTTTCAAGACCGGGAATAGATGGGACTTCAAACCCAATCTGGAATCCAAGGGATCGTGCCAGATTGACTGATATTGCATATTCAGTAGTGCTGATATCATCCCACAGCTCTACTGGTGGATGTAATCGGATCTCGTCAACCAACCCAACAATCTGTTCTAGATCTTCTTTTGTTGGAGCAATGCCAGAGTACATATGAATCTGATGGCCTTTGCCATATGTTTCTTTTAGCACACGGGTGTATTGAACCAGTCTGTCAATAACAGAAAAAGGTTCTCCTCCGGTAACACCGGTTCCGAGGGCGCTCATTTTTTCTGCAACGATGAGCATCTCATCTGGAGACCTTATCTCATGCTCATTTGCATACACATGATCTTTATTTTTTCGCTCCTGTGATAATGGGCAGTACCAGCATGTACGCTCACATAAACCAGTTATGAAAAGTACCATTTTTGAACCCTGATCGCACAGGGCACAACCTTGTGCAGGATACATCAAAGATGGTGAAGGAACATTGCAAGAGGTACAGGAAGCAACCGATGTACTAGGTGGCTTATCATCAGAACAGATCTCATCCATTGGATTATCTACCTTTTACTTCTCTGTGAGTGCATATAAGTGTATGTAGGGCATGGAGCATGTGTGCAAAGACATCATGTTCCTCTCTAAAAAGAAGTGTTTTAGGATTCATTTGACTATGCAGTATTTTTCCATGCATTTCGAAGGCTGATAATGTATGCAGCATTGTATCCATTTGCCATGATGTACTCCCAGGATTCTTGAATTTCGTGAACCATTGGTTGCATTCCAGCCTGCATCCATTCCCATTGTGTATCTGGCTGATAGAACCATTTCAAAAATGAAACCACTTCAGAGTTCTCATCAGGAGATAGGTTTGGTACTGCAAATACCCACCCTCCTGGTATGCTGACACTGTGAAATGATTCTTTACTATTCCAACTTCCCGGGAGCGGCAAGAAGATGAATCTATCATAGTCCGGATTATGCTCAGGAGAGCTGAGGGTTTCAAATTCTGAAAACCACGTAATCGCACTCTGAATCTCACGCTGTAACAAAGCATTTGTTACATCTTCCCTGGTCCAGGCAGTACATTCGGGTGGAGTATACACCATCAGCTTCTGAAATACTGCTTCTGCTTCCTGCACATCTTCATCAGTTGGATTCCGTCCATATGAGTACATAATACTTTTATAGAGATTTTGCAGAGCATCTTCTTCATTTCCTGCAATACCTATTCCATATCCTTGTTTTTCAGGACGTGATATGAATTCAATGATATCAAGCAGATCATGATAGGTGAGTGGATTTCCAATATGATATCCATATGCTTCATTGAATGCATCTATCTCATCTTCGGACTCGAAAAGGTCTGCCCAGATAACATATCCAAGCATATCCGGATGGAGAGGAAGGCCATAGAGATCTGATCCAATAGTGTATGGTTGAAGCATGATGGTATCGAATGTCGTTTTGTTAAGTGAGCCATCAGATAACATAGTGATCGGTGCAATCTTGCTCTGCTCTGCCAGGCTCTGAAGAGTGGCCACATCTACAATAATCAGATCGTATTCACTGAGATCAACCTGATCCCATGTATTGAACTGTGAAACCAAAACTGGTACCTGCGTGCTCTCTTGATATCGCTCTGAGAATGATGCAAGCATATTTCCTGTTCGATCATTTTGTGCTGCGATATGTATGCCATTTTGTGATAATGCAGGCGCTGTTATACATCCTGAACAAAAGACCATCAAAGTGAGTGCAATGGTGCAGCATACCAGCAAAAATGATGCAAAATTATTCTTAGAAATCATGGACCTGAGAAAAATGATGTTTAGATGTCAGAAGTTGATGTTTCAGCTGATATGTCAATAGCATCGTCTTCTGCACATTCATCAGAGGATAGTGATATCTGATAATTTGGTTCTGCAAATCTCACTCCAGGCAGGGATTCATAATGTGCAATTCCTTCTTCCAAACTCATATCATCAGGCAGTCTGACGAGTTGAAGACCTGGTATTCCAATTTCTGTAAGATCTGAAAGTACGGTTGCATTTATAGCACTGTGAGCTTTGAGCTCTGCTTCTTCCATTGCGAGTGCATTCAATGTTCCATCAGGAAGTTCAAAGGATTCAGGTTCAAATCTGACGATCAACTCACTTCCAGATGTTTCAGTGCAGTTTGTTGACTGCTCCTCTTCTGCATCTGCTATCTTCATATCTGTTTCTTCTATGATTGTAATCGATGCTATCTCTACGTCGCTTTCTTGTACATTTTCATCAAGCTCAGCTACTGCTGATGTCGAGTACCCGACCGTTGACGTCATTGACTGGGTTGTTCCATCTTCTGTGTGCACTGTAGATGTTGATATCGTAAGTGCAGACACACAGCCCACGCAGACAATAAGCACAGCAAGTGCTATCATACTATATCGATATTGCATGCATCCTAATCTCATCGCATACGTTAATAATTTTCCTCCTTTGCAACAAGCCCATTACAAGTTACAATTTTTCATTGTGCGTTGGAAAGAATAACATCCTTATGTACAGACATCATATACAAGTACCATGATTGAGGATATGGCAAAGAAGTTTTTAGCTTCTCCGGAAGGTCAGAAAATGATGATAAATCTTCTTCTTAGCGATGATGGGAAAAAGATGATTGGGGATGTTATGAAAGATGCCAAAGGAAGAGAAGCCTTGCTCTCCGCGGTCAAACAGATTCTTGGTTCCCTTGATCTCCCTAGCGACAAAAAAGCCATTGTACAGGCCGCGCTCAATGTGCTGTCCTAAAGTACTTACACTCTAACACACACATTTTTTTTACGGACAGATCAATGAGTGAAAAACGATTTGTCTATATGGATAATGCTGCAACGACAAGAACTCATCCTGATGTAGTTTCTGCCATGCTTCCATATATGACTGAGTTCTTTGGAAATCCTTCATCTTTGTATGATTTTTCACGCGAGCCAAAGAAGGCGATTGAACATGCAAGAGAGCAGGTTGCACATGCGATTGGATGTAAGCCGGAAGAGGTTTATTTTACTGCCGGAGGAAGTGAATCTGATAACTGGGCAATTAAAGGCATTGCGTTTGCAAATCAAAAGAAAGGAAAACATATTATTACTTCATCCATTGAGCACCATGCAGTGATTCATCCTTGTGAGTGGCTTGTGAGTCAGGGTTTTGAAGTTACCTTCCTCCCTGTTGATGAGTATGGCATGGTATCCCCGGAATCTGTTGCGGGGGCTATTCGTGATGATACCATTCTTGTCTCGATTATGTTTGCCAACAATGAGATCGGGACGATTGAGCCGATTGCAGAAATTGGCGCTATCTGCAAAGAACGAGGAGTGTATTTCCATACCGATGCGGTGCAGGCAGTTGGACATGTGCCAATCAATGTAGATACCATGAATATTGATCTGCTCTCTCTTTCCGGCCATAAGTTTCATGGACCCAAAGGTGTTGGCTGTTTGTATATTCGATCAAAAGTCAGGATAGAGCAACTTATTCACGGAGGGGGACAGGAGAGAAAGAGGCGTGCAGGTACAGAACATGTTTCCGGTATTGTTGGTCTCGGATCTGCAATTGAACGGGCTGTTGCTGTGATGCCTGAATCCAATACACAGATTCAAAAACTTCGCGACCGCCTGATTGAAGGACTGCTCACTATTCCTCACTCAAGACTGAATGGGCACCCCGTACATCGACTTTCAAATAATGTTAATATCATATTTGAGTTTATCGAAGGAGAGTCGATTCTGTTGTTTTTGAACCAAAACGGTGTTGCTGCATCAACAGGAAGTGCCTGTACGTCTGCGTCCCTTGAACCATCTCATGTGCTTACAGCATGTGGCATTTCACATGATTGCGTGCATGGGTCTCTTCGGCTCACTCTTGGGGAGGAGACAACTGAAGAAGATATTTTGTATGTACTTGAAATTTTGCCTGGAATCGTGCAAAGGCTTCGTGACATCTCTCCGCTGACTCCAGATGAGCTTCGAAGCAAAAAGAAATAAGTCGTGTGAAATTTGGGTGATACAGTGTACAGCGAACAGGTTATGGATCATTTTATGAATCCCAGGAATCAGGGACGACTCGAGAATGCAAATGGAATCGGAGAGGTTGGAAATGCATCCTGTGGGGATATTATGAAGATATATCTCTTCATCAAAGATTCTGTTATTGAGGATGTAGCATTCGAGACTTTTGGATGTGGTGCAGCCGTTGCATCATCAAGCATTGCAACTGAGTTAATTAAAGGAAAGACGATAGACGAGGCTTGGGAACTTTCTAATAAAGCTGTTATGGAAGCACTTGACGGCCTTCCTCCGCAAAAGATTCACTGTTCTGTTCTTGCAGAAGAAGCAATTCATGCAGCGATTAATGATTATCTGAAGCGTTCCGACCTTCCACCCCGTGAAGAGTGATTTGCTGGGAGAATAATACTTTTTATGCGAATTTCACCGCAGATGAGCTGTAAAGTGGATTCTTTTTTGAAATTCTTCAATAAAAGGTACTGCTTTCACCATTGCACGATCCATATCATTCACAATAGACCTGCTATTATTTCCGATGCACTGACACCTGATCTCTCTCTCCTCTATATTGCATATAAGATCTGAGATTGCTTTATCGTGCATGTAATCAAGGCCGTCCGCAATGCGCAGGAGTGATGAGAGTTTTCTGACTCGCTCTTGTGCTTGAGGAGGAAGCATTGCATATGCAGCATGCTTCATACTTGGAATTGTTTTTCTGTGGTAACGAGCAATTAATGCCACGATTTCCAGGGATTCATCTGATAGCCCAAAATTCTGATTTTTTTTCCCTTCGATGCGTATGAGTTCATAGCTCGCCTTGTGATGTCCTTTTGTACCTCTTGAAGTGCCGATATCATGCAGTAAACCTGCACTGGTGAGCATACCTCGTTCCTGGTCAGTGTATGTTGGAAAAAGAGAATGAAGTTCATCAAATAGCAGACCACAAAGCATAGAGACCTGTACCTCATGTGGATAGCTGAAATGTGTTATGTCATATGTTTTGGCGCAGGTATGCATCGTATCTAAGGTAACCATGTACATTCACAACTATTGCTTTTGATGTCTACTTCCATTTCCAATAACCGGCTGGAATTGCAATCTCAAATCGAGCACCGTACCCCGGTTTTCCACATTCACGAATTGGCATCTCAGTCAATTCAAAAATTTCACGAATGAGGAATAATCCAAGGCCAGTATTTTTTCCGAATTCCTTCTCAAATATTTTCTCTTTATCTTTATCAGGAACGCCAACTCCATTATCCTCGAATATAAGTACTCCATTATCATGCTCTTCAACTGAAAATGTTACATTAATGGATGTAACACGTTCCCCATGTCGAAGTGAGTTTTCAATAAGGTTGTACACTGCTTTTTCCAGGAGAGGATCTGCAAATATGAGCGGGAGAGTATCTGCTCCTAACTCAACCTTCCTGCCGGCAGGTGAATCAAGTAAAGGTCTTACATTCTCAATGTGCACATTCACATCCTGCCATTCCGCCCCATGGACACCGAGTTCCTGATAATTTTTTGAAAATTCCATTTG
>WRER01000035.1 GCA_009779205.1 Methanobacteriota archaeon
CACTGTTATGCAGTACGATTGATTGGAGAGAATGGGACTTTTGAAGATAGTCGAAATGACGGGGAAGTAGGCAATCCTGGCAGATTTCTAATGGAAATAGTTAAACGAAACAAGCTTGACTCACATATGCTTATTGTATCACGTATTTTCGGAGGAGTGAAGTTAGGTCCAGGAGGAGTTTCCAGAGCTTTTAAAGAAGCGGGAAATGGAGTTATTGAATTGGCACGGGAAAGTGGATCCCTCTGATTGTACAATTTACAATTCACAATGGACAATTGCAGGTTGTGAATTGTATATAGCAGAGGGAAGAGTATAACATGGTGCAAGAATCCTTGGTTGAACAGTATATTAGAAACATTCAAGCCGCATTGCATGATATTTCAAAGAGTCCGCACTGTTCACCTATGTACTGGGAATGGCTGTCTGATGCAGCTCATCGACCTCTTTCCATAACTGAGGCTAATAACTTTTTGCTGGGCTGCATTTTGGACTTTCGTGCCTCTGCACAGGATACCTGGGAAAATTGCGTCTTTTTTATTGAAGAGATACTTGGATCTCCAAAGAATGTATTTGCGATTATTGCAGAGTATACAGAGGCAGAATGGGAAACAGAGTTCAATGCATATGGACTGCATCCGGAGCTCCCTGTACATATGCGAGTACACCAGATTTCACGGCGAATAATGCGATTGTACAAAGGAGATGGGAGGTTATTGTGGGAGTTAGAACCGGCAACTCCACGTGAGGTGTTTAAACGCCTTACTATGCTTGGTTTTACAAAAACAGGTGCAACAATGGTGATTGGTGCACTGAAAGATGAGCGGTATCTCTTTGGTTCTTTTGATCTCGTTGCTGATGCTTTAGTGACAAGAGTAGTGAACAGAGTTCTCACAGGAACGGATACCCTGCTCTCTGCTGATGAAGTCATACATGCAGGCAGATATTTACATCAAGCAGATCCATGGATGCTGGATCGTCCATTCTCTTCACTCGCACGTATGGCATGTCGAAAAAAAGCAGAGTGTACTGCCTGTCCATTAGCTGATATCTGTGTGTATGCCAATGAATATCCTTTTTCAGGAGATGATATTATGATGGTGGTGCTTGGGACGATAACACACCAAAAGTCACTTTCAGACTGGTTTTGGAAAGAAGAAGAGAAATAATAATGAGATCTCTGCATGAATGAAACCTTCTAGCCCTTATCGACGACTGGATTGAAAACGACCTCCAATCTATGAATTTGGCAGATATTGTATCATCAGATGATCACACTGCACTTGATTAGAAAGGAGCACAGAGCCGATGTACATCTCACCATCAGAATTATCATTATACTCCCTGAAGATAGAATCATATTATACATGCTTACAATAACAATTATTGGAAGTGGCTATGTCGGGCTGATTACAGGAATTTGCCTTGCAGAGCGTGGCAATACCGTTACTGTTGTGGACATTGATGAAGAAAAAGTGCGGGTAATCAATGCAGGAGAACCACCAATTTATGAAGAAGGATTGCAGGAACTCTTGAAAAAGCATGTTGGAGTGAGTCTTCATGCATCAACGTCATATACATCAGTATCAGAGAGTGACGTCATTTTTATTGCCGTTGGAACGCCTCCACTTCCAGATGGTTCAGCAGATCTGCAGTACATCAGATCAGCAGCAGAGCAGATCGGCATTGCTCTTTTGGAAAAACATGTGAAATATCCTGTTGTTGTTGTGAAAAGTACAGTTCCGCCAACGACAACTCGCGATATCGTCTGCCCTGCTGTTAAAAAGCATATGGAAGAGCCGTTTGGGTGTTGTATGAACCCAGAATTCCTTCGAGAAGGAAGAGCCATCGAAGATTTCATGCATCCGGATCGGATCGTCATTGGATCTGATGATGAAGAAGCCATCGCAAAAATGAAACAGGTTTATGCTGACTTTGATGCGCCAATTCTCGTAACCAGTCCGACTGCCGCTGAGATGATAAAGTATGCAGCAAATGCCATGCTCGCCACTCGCATCTCTTTTTCAAACGAGATTGGAAATGTATGCAAGAAACTTGGAATTGATGTTTATGAAGTAATGAAAGGAGTCGGGCTTGATAATCGGATAGGACCTGCATTTCTAAATGCCGGTGTTGGGTTTGGAGGAAGTTGTTTTCCAAAAGACGTGTCTGCCCTTGCATCACTCGCAACAAGTGTTGGAATCGATCCAATTCTGCTGCATTCTGTCATTACGGTCAATGATAATCAGCCAAGCATTATGATGGCATTGCTTGAAGAACGAGTGCACGATCTTGCGGATAAACAGATTGCTGTACTTGGACTTGCATTCAAGGATAACACCGATGATATTCGTGAGTCACGTGCCCTTTGTATGATTGAATTACTGCGGGAGAAAGGAGCACGCATCAGCTGCTATGATCCAATGGCAATGGAAGAGGTTAAACACATATTTCCCGCTTCACAGGAGATCTCGTACATGAGTTCTGCGGGAGATGCGCTTGATGGTGCTGATGCCTGTCTCGTCATGACTGAATGGCCAGAATTTGAAAAACTGGATAAAGAATTTTCTCGCATGAAAACACAGATCATCATTGATGGTCGCCACATACTAAACATCCCTCATGCAGAGGGATTATGCTGGTGATAGAGGAGGCTCATTCAACACCATCAATTCCTTTTTTTCACATTCTCTGCCCTACAACTATTTTTAATCAAAGCTGACGTGAAAAGAAGTGCAATACAGAATCCGATAATGCCACCGAGCATATCTCCAAGCACAACACCCCACCAGACTCCAATAGATTTGAGATCAAGCACGATTCCAAGAATATAAGCAGATATACAAATGAAGACCAAACTTCTCATTATATTGATAACGAGTGCAGTCAATCCTTTTCCAACTCCCTGGAAGAGGCACGATGAAACAATACCGATTGCTGCAAATGGATATATCAATACCATAACTCGCAAAAAGTCACTCATGGAGCTGAGAATATGTTCCCCTCCTTCAGAGTACGCAAAGAGATAGGAGATAGATGGGGCAAAGATAAAAGTTAACAGTGCTATTACAATTGCAATTGCAATGCTGAGTTTTGATCCATACATAAGGGCTTCTTTGAGTTCTGCAAATCTCCTCGCTCCGTACATTGCTCCTGCAACTGCAGTGACAGCAGTTCCAATTGCTACAAGTGGAACAATCGCAATCGTAATAACTCTCCATCCTCCGGTAAAAATAGCAACGGCATCAGCGCCATCAGAAACAATGAGGATCCAATTTATGAAAAGAGACATAACTGCCATTGTAACGAATTCAACAGATGCCGGCAGTCCTACTCGTAAAATGTCAAAAACAATTGTCTTTTGATAGGTAAATGCAGCTCTTGTCAGCGTTATATAGGTATCACGTTTGATAAATGCCCAGTGCACATATAAAACACAGACGAAGCAAACAGAAATGATCGATCCCCAGGCAGCACCGGCAATGCCCATATTGCACGTGTAGATCAAGAATGGATCAAGGATAATATTCATGATCGAGGCAATAACCATGGCATACATGGGCCGCTTGGCATCTCCTTCTCCACGAAATATTCCATATAAAATATTGGAAAAGAGAAAGAAGACAGTACCCAGTATAATGATTTGTCCATAATCTAATGCGAGTGGAATGAGGGGGCCAGCACCCATAAGGAGAAGAATATCTTCAAGAAAGATGTAACCAATGACGGTGAGGATGATGCTCAGGGAGATGCTGATCAAAAGCGCGTGAATCGCGGTATTATCAGCGCCTTGTTTATCTTCAGCTCCAATTTTCCGTGCAATTGCCGATGTGGCCCCAGTTCCAATACCAACACCGATGCCCATCATGATCATGAAGATAGGGGTGACTATACCAACCGCTGCAAGGGCATCAGAGCCGAGTCCGGCAACCCAGATTGCATTAACAACGTTATATAATGAAGACAGCAGCATTGCAATGATCATGGGAAGAGCCAGTGCAACTATTGCTTTTTTAGGGTCCCCTGTGAGAATTTGAACATTTTTTGTCATCTTCTGTTCAGGATCATGAGGGGACAACGCAGATCTGGAAGGGTGCTCGGTGTTGTTCATACATATGCACTCACATGTACACTCACAGTGAAATATGCCCTGAACTATCTACACCGTGACGTGAAAAAGCTTACTTTGATTGGAGAGAGAGAAGGTATAGATTCTGTTTCTTGTCATAACACCACCCCTACCTTTTATTTTGTAACTATTCAATCGCAACAAAGATCTAATCATCTACCGAGGCTGGTTATATATGGACTGAAAAAAAGAAATGTCAGTGCTTAAGCAAGAATACCCCTGCATGTATTCAACCTCCTTTATTTCAATTTTTAAATGAAGGAGGGGATGTCCTATTGAACATGGGGAACAAACAGTACGTGGTTTTTGATTTTATGGGAAAATTAGTTATAAAAAAACGACATGCACTTCGAAAGTCTGATGCTAATCGATTAAAAGAAAGATTATATGCAGAAATCGGCACAGAAGCTGAGCAATATCTTGCGCGCAGCATCGAAGTTGCAGAGACAAACTCAGATACCAAGATCTATCTTGTTGACAAGAAACCCTTCCTTTTGGAGATGAATAAGGTTATCTTTCCAACACTCTATGGAGCTCTTGAATTTCCAATGGCTGTTCGTCAGATCGTGGTAGATATGGGTGCAGTCTCATTCGTTGTCAATGGAGCAGATATCATGCGCCCTGGCGTTATCGCTGTGGCCTCAGATGTCAAACAAGATCATCCTGTTGTTATTGTCGATGAACGACATAAAAAGCCGCTTGCGATCGGAACAGCTCTCTATAATGCAGATGAACTCATGGCACAAACTTCTGGGAAAGTCGTTAAGACATGGCATTATGTCGGCGATGAGATCTGGAACCTGGCATTATAAGCACGAGATACAAATGTATATGTATAGATGTATAACTGGTAGATTTAATACGCAGAGCAAAGAGAGGTTTATATATGGGACTTGGGTCATTTTTTAAAAATAAAAAAGAAGAAGTATCACCTGAAGATTACAAAGAACTCGACTTAACAACATTTGAGTCTGCCGAACGCCCTGCATTATTAATAAAAATCGCAACAGTCACAGATCTGAAAGGAAGTCAGACAATCAAAGATCAGGTCTATGACGGGCATGTTGTCGTTGTTGATATCTCTAAACTGAAACAAGATAAAATAACGTTTGAAAGAGTAATGAAAGACTTCAAACAGGTATCATCTGATGTTGGTGGAGATATTGTTGGACTTGGAGATCAGCAGTATGTCATTATCTCACCACGAAGTGTGAAAATATCCCGCGACCGAATTGGTGGCTCCTGAAAAAATGGAGTATCAGTCTGAATCACATACAAAAAGCGATACAACTCTTCCAGGCATTTGCATATCATGTGGTGCACCAGTTGTGTATCACCATCATTTGACATCCATACCATACTTTTATGATACTATAATCGTGTCCATGACCTGCCCGGAATGTGGATATCGTGAACATGATGCACGGTGCCTGAGTATCAGACCTCCATCACGGTATACGTTCCATGTGAAAGGAAGTGCAGATTTGGAATACAGGGTTGTACGGAGCACTGCTGCACGTATTATCATTCCAGAGCTCGGCGTAGAGATAGATCCCGGCCCTGCATGTGAAGGTTTCATCTCAAATGTGGAGGGGGTGCTCATTCGCGTAGATAAGGTGCTTGACACCGTTCTTTTATGTGATGATAATACTGAAGAGACAGCTCGGCGTGCTCATGAGATTAAACAGATGATAGCAGATATCCAGGATGGAAAACGGAATATGACAATTATCTTAGAAGATCCAAACGGCACATCAATTATTGAAGGACCAGGGGTTATTGTTGAGGAACTTCTAACAGAAGTGTCATGAGCTGAAATGGCTATATCCACGAATATGGATCTGATCGCCACACGATGACACAACTCCTTCTCCTGTGCATATTTCACCGATAAAAAAGACTTCATTTATATCTTTCTTTGCAATATTATCGATATGAGAGGGAGGAATCGTAAATAATAACCCAAAATCCCCTCCTCCATACCATGCAAGATCGCGACACTGCTTCTCTGGGAGTGATGCTCCGGATACCTGAGGTATGAGATCAAGATCTATTGTGCAGCAGATCGATGATGCTTTTGCGAGATCCAAGAGTGAGATCATGAGTCCATCACTGATATCCATCATCGCTGTTGCTCCTGCATGTAAAAGTGCCTGCCCTTCTGCAACCAGCGGCTTTGGTTCAAGGAGATATTGCAAGAATTCACAGCAGCCTAGGAGGCCAGCTTCTGCACGTCCAGGGATTCCAACTATTCCAATACGATCTCCAATGCGAGCTCCACTTCTCCTCACTGCAGATCCACATGCAACTTCTCCAATCCCAGTCGAGACGATCGTGCACTCTGTATGTGCATCCAGATCCCCTCCGATATAACGAACGCCATATCGCGTGCAGCAATCATGTGCCCCACGAACAATATCCATCACGCGATCTGGATTATCTGTGCCTATTGCAAGCAGGAGATATCTGGGAGTTGATCCCATTGCAGCGAGATCACTGATAGTCACTGCAGCTGACATCCAGCCGATCTGCCAATTTGTCATTCCTTTTGGAAAATCAGTTGTTTCATGAAGCATATCTGTCGATATGACAAACTCCCCGGATGGAGGGGGAATTATTGCACAATCATCTCCACATTCCTCGCCGATAATCGAAGCAATCTGAGAGCTAAGAGCGCGTTCATCTTCATTCATTTCTGATTGGAAGATTATACACTGCAAGAGCCATTGGCTCAAACATATTCTCGATTGTGTCGATTCCTTCGAGAATAGAACCACAGATAAAGAGAACTGGAACATACGGAGCGTCATTTTCATACTCCGCCCTTGCAGCTTCGAGTCGTACTCTGGACTCAGTCTCATGTATCTCATATGAGGTAAACACAACTTCAGGATATCGCTCTCTGAATTCGTGCAGCCATGGCTGAAGGGCTCGGCAAG
>WRER01000036.1 GCA_009779205.1 Methanobacteriota archaeon
ATTCTTCGGAGTAAGCGAGCGTACAATGATCAAACTATTGCGTGAAGAACGTATACCAGCACGAAAAGTAGGTCGGGAATGGCGCTTTAGCAGAACAGCGCTATTGCGCTGGTTGGGGGATGGTGATTCCGTTAATTATCTGAATCAAACCGAGCTATACCGAGTTGCCGATGACACAAAAGCGGAAATGCCGGATTTACTTAAGCAAATTGAGGAATCGCTTGAAAAATTGAAAGACAATGGTGGGAATATGCGCGAACTTTTACCGGAAATGGAGAAAGATGTTTACCTACCGGAAAACGCGACCTTGCGGGTCAGTTACAAGCGACAACGCGATATTGAAAAATTAACATTCAAGTTATTCTGGTTCAAAGGGGATTAAGCGTTGGGTACGAAAGACAACAAGGCCAGAAAGATTAGGACAAATGTTCTCTTTCTCGGCTTGGTCAGTTTCTTCACCGATATCAGCACGGAGATGGTGTATCCGCTTATCCCACTGTATCTTATTGCGGCCTTTGGAGCTACGCCAGCTTTGATCGGTGTGATTGAGGGAATTGCAGAAAGCCTATCCAGCCTTTTGAAAGTATACAGCGGATATATCTCTGACAAGTTTCAGAAGAAAAAAGCTCTTGCTTTTGCGGGGTATTCAGCGGGGCTGTTTTATAAAATCATCTTGTTGATTGCAGGATCTTGGTCTGGTGTTATGCTTGCGCGAATCGTTGACCGATCCGGCAAAGGTATCCGCACCGCACCTCGCGATGTCTTAATTAGCGAAAGTGCGGACCAGAACGAATTGGGAAAAGCCTATGGGCTTCACAAAACGCTAGACAAGGCGGGTGCGGCTCTTGGTATTTTGATTACCTACTTCCTGCTAACAGGCGGGTTCAGTGATTACAAAAAACTGTTCATTATTTCAATCATTCCCGCTGTTTTGGGCTTGTGCATGTTCATGTTCATCAAAGAAACAAAAGTGGAGCATCCGTCAGTTTCGCAGCCTCGTTTTTGGAAAAGTCTGAAAGGATTAGATGGGCAGCTAAAACTATACCTGTTCGTCGTACTGTTGTTCACACTAGGCAATTCATCGAACGCTTTTTTGCTTCTAAAAGCTCAATCAGTTGGATTTGAAGACATTTCTGTCGTCTTGTTGTACTTCATCTATAGTATTACTGCATCAATTTTGTCGTTGCCCCTTGGAGGTTTGAGCGACCGGATAGGCCGCAAATCTTTGTTGGTATCCGGTTATTTAGTCTTTTCCATTGTTTATTTCGGCTTCGCTTTCGCATGGAATCAACCATTCTTAGTGGCAATGTTTGTGTTGTACGGGGTATACACGGCTATGATTACCGGAGTTGAGAGAGCATTTATAGCTGAGATTGCTCCATCCGAAATAAAAGGTACAATGCTTGGTCTTCAATCGACCATAGCTGGAATCGCTCTGCTACCAGCAAGCCTCATAACGGGGTTTTTATGGGTTGCTTTCGGTTCAATGGTGGCGTTTGTGTTTGGAGCAATGCTCTCGCTTGCGGCTGCTCTCATCTTGTTAGTTTTTATGAACAATCAGGCATCATACAGGAAATCATCGAATTACTGACAGACTGGAAAGCGAGGTCGGCAGTGGAAATCAGTCCAAATCTGTCGCAAATGGAGAAATTGCCTGTATTTTGGGTGTGGTAGATTCCACACCTTTACAGGTTAGAACATCTCTATACCTTTTTTGGAAGTTCTACTTTAGACTTAATTATCTCAACACGCCGGGTTGGGAAGATCTCCTTTGCTTTCTTAAAGAATTCCTTTGAGATATCACCTGAAATAATGCCGTTCACCAGCAGATTCAGATCACTGGATGTTCCGAGTTTTAATGTCTCGTCAATAAGCAAGCGGCGGAGCTCGTGTTGTTGACTGTCATTTGCTCGAGAGAGAGTAAAACATGTGACAGTCAATCTCGTCTTCCGTCCATCCTGGGTAACAAATGCGACATGTGCATCGATACGTGAGGTTCTGCGTTTGATAAGTGATCGAATATAATCACGGGTGACTTCGTGGCCAATAAAGTCTGTGTTTGCTGAATCTCCTGCAACAGATGTAATTGAGAATTTCATCTTGATATGTTGCTTTGAGTAGTCGTTTGCAATCTCTGAGAGCTGCGTAACCATGACCCGTCCAATCAGCTTCTCCGGGTCGTTAGCAACCGTATCTCCGAGATATGCTCTTCCGATATTATCTGGTGTGTAAACTTTATACCAGCTTTTTGCTTTCCATCCTTCTATTCTTCGTCCAATTTGTTTTTTCTTTGCCATAATTCATTCTCCTCAATTATTCAAAATTCATTATATTGACTTATTCCATCTTTTTTGAAGTACTCATCTCATCTGCCACGGTCAGATTCATCAGATAATCATCCATTGTCGCAATAACCCTGGAAAAGGCAGTGCCTGTGATTGTTGTAATCACATGCCCATCGAGATTCACTGTCTCCATATCTGGCATATTATCAGTCTTGATTGCTGCTGCAACACATGCTGCATCTTCATGCTGTGTTGAGATCATGAGAGAGATCTTCATGCAAGCGCCTCACGCATATCTGCCATAAAGGCCGCAATCTCATCTGCCGGAATAGTCGCTCCTGCACGGGAAAAGTGTCCTCCGCCAAATCCGTGATACTTCTTTGCAAGCTCACTGGCATATATGCCTAGATTGACTCCTTTTGTACCTACATCTCGAAGCGAGACTCGCACCTGGTTTTCACATGTTGTTCCAAGAACTGCGATAGGGCCTTGTCTTGGGTATGAATTCCAGATTGCATCTGCAATATCACTAACCAACGAAGATTCGTCTGTTTGAAACACAAAAAGCGTTTCATCTCCAGCTTTCACACGGTCTTGTGCATGGATTCTATTCATCTCAGCGATGATGCGCATTTGATAGGTATGTGCCGCGTCAAATGCTGCATCTGGAGCCATTGGAGCCCGCATTGCAACTGCCAGTGCCTCACTTGAAGCACCACTTTTTGCACAGGTATCAAGCAGAATACACATTGTATGTGCATCTGCAATGGTTTCTCGCGTGAGTGTATATGTATCACCGTACAGGCAGCACATCTGATCATATCCAGCATAAGGAATTGCACACATTACCAGAAGGGAAGACACCAGTGTTGTGTCCTGGCTCCTGTCCATGTCAGAGTAACTCTTTCCTTTCTTCTTGGCAACCTTCGCAAAAAGAGACACTATCGCATCTTTATCTCCGGAATATCCTGCAAAGTATGGCTTTGTACTCCAGAGAATCTTTTCTTCAAGCGTTCTCCCTCCAAGGCACAGCCCGTGTGCATGCTCAACGATGCCAGTCGCAATCGCTTCTTGGCAGATCTCTTTGTTTTTCCCAATCATCTCTTGATGATCGCCCAATGTACCAACAATGACAAGTCCACAGAGATCGCGATTATCACCAAGTGCGTTTGCAACGATATACGCAGCCCCTGCTCCTGAAAGCTCTGTATCTCCGTTCATATTATGAAGACGCGGATTTACATGCATTGGTCCTTTAAACAAGGGATTATGATGATCAATTACCATTGCAGACTCAGGCAGATCTGAAAGACTGGATCCCAGATCACAGAGCAGGACTGAATCATCTGGCAGAGTATTTACTTCGATGCGGGATTGTGCTCTGACACGAAATCGTACTCCTGCTCTGTAGAGAGCTGTGCCCATAATAGCACCGGCAGCAATGCCATCTGCATCAGAGTGACAGATCAGTTCAATGAACTCATGACGTTTTATTTCGTCAGCAAGTTCATGTGCAGCATCTTCAATGGTGACGGACATATATCTAGCGTGAAAGCAGAATTTCTGCAGTATCTGGTTTGTATACCCAGCCGCTTGGCAGGCGCTTTGAGCGAATATAATATTTAACAAGTCGACGAACTTTTGATTCCGTTAACATGAGCTGACGTTTGTTGTGGAAGTCTTTTTTGTTTTCTTCAAGGTGTTTTCGCATACGAAGAGCTCGTGTCATCAGGTTTCGGAGATCCTCTGGGATCTCGGATTCAAGATTATTCTCTCTCAAGATGTCGTCAACTCTCTTTCCTGTTGCAAGCTTGACGCTTGGAACTGCGTATTTGTCACGTAAGATAAGCCCGATCTCCGCACTTTGAAGACCTTGCTTTTTCATGTCAACAACTAATTTTTCGATCTGTTCTTTGTTCTGGTTAGACCATTCCGGTGCCTCTGTCCGGTGTGGTCTGACTGAACTTGATACGCCCTTACGTCGGGCATACATTCGTGCCATGTGAATTAACCTCCTGATCACAGTAGTGATCCAACGGGAAAAAAGCCAAGTAGTACCGTTTGCATACCGCATTGAAGTTGTATAAGAAATAATTCAGATCACTGCAATTGCGTGCAATTGTCTCGTATACTGACCCTGGTAATCCCAAAGCCACAACAGTGGTGGCCGTAACATTGATGTCACGTCGGATGTACTTCTGTCAGCACCATATTTTGAGTGCTCATATACTTTCCACGGGTGTTATATTAAAAGTAGTGTTGCATTTGAGGTATGGTCAAATATCGATAAAAGATTTCCCTATAAAATAATAGAATGCTTTGAATTAATTTGACTTCTAATGATGTGAAGTTGCTTTGTATGTGCACACTCTCATGCGGAATTTAGGATATACAGCGGTGTTAAGCTACTGCTACTCGATGCATATTTATGCAATGGGTGCTAATAATGTTTAAAAGCTTGAGCCCGATAAAAAGAACAATTATGCTAGTGTTTACGTTATATATTAATATATGATTTATAATAATATTGTTGAAACATTCAACTGGCAATTATTCTCTTTTTTCGAGTTTATATAATTTGAAACGGTTTTAAAATTTTTTGTTACAAGATTTTTGGGAATTTAGGTTGCACGTATGGAAACAATAACTATCATCTTGATTTTTGTAGGTGTGTTCGCCTTACTCATGATTTGGTTTGTAACTGGGTTATTTTCCGAAAAATTTCGCTCTAAATCGTTAAATTTGACCTTACAAGACAAATTAAGCATTATCTCTGCACAAAATGTTGCATTAACCGCATTAGAATCTGAGATTCACAATCAATCTGTTGCACTGCGCAATCTCGAAGAAAAATGCATCACACAGGGCAATGTCATAGCTGCACTCGTGGAGGCGTCTGCTCATGGTATGCTCACTGTTGACTCTGATATGTGTATTCGCCATTTTAATAAACAGTTCTGCGACATGTGGGATCTGTCAGAGGAGAACATTCATGTTGGAACGAGGGTATATACCATTTTACAACATTGCATGGAAAAAGCGTTCGAACCTGAGGTATTTCTCCAGAATCACCACAAAATTAATCATTCGCAAGATCTGATCTGGAATGCTGAGGTCCATCTGTCAGACAACAAGATCTTCCAGAGTTCTTCCTCTCCCATACGGGGATTGGATGGCACATATTATGGTCGGATCTGGGAATTTGTTGATGTCACTGAATGCATTCAGGACGAACAAAGGCTTTTTGAAGCATATTTATACAATTGAAGTCCAATATAAAGAATTGGCAACGAGCACACACTGCGCTGATTCAGAAGGACAGTCAACTCGCCTTAGAACTTGAAGGTGATCGATTCGATATTACGGTTCCCTCTGGGTATTGGAAGTGAGAGTAACCCTCTGGCAGGCAGGCAGGTAAGTTGATTTAGAACCATTGATCAAGGCTTTTCTGTTCTTTGGTATTTGCAACCTTCCCAAGTGTTCGCATAATTTTCTCGTCTGAAAATTCATAATCATCGCAGAGAAAAGCGCGGACAGTCTCTGCATTAAGTGGTTTCCATAGAAGGCTATATTCATCTGTTACTGGAGGATGCAAAAAAAAGGCCATCACTTCATCATAATCGATGTCAGAATGTGGTGCTTGATGAAGTGTTTTTTCAAATTCGCCACCTTTCACAGCTTTTAAACCTCGTTTTGCACCGATTCCAGGCACACCTGGGTTAAAATCAGTTCCAATAAGTATTGCAATCTGAATCAGTTCTTCACGTGTGAGAGACAAGCCAGATAACACATTTTTTAGCGTAATAACCTCAGGTTGAACCTGTATAGTTCTTCCTTGAACTTTTCTTCGACCTGATACGGTGAGATTTCGAAGAAATGAAGGAGAACCAAACAAAAGTGTGTCATAATCCTGAGATGCTGCGTAGGTCACATCTCCTTTCATCACCATATGTGCAGCTTGTGCCTCTCCTTCTGATGGCGCAATCAGATAAGGGATATTCATTGCAGTTAAGAGATCTTTTGCACTCTGGATGATAGCCTCATCAGGCCGTGCCGCTGCTCGTGCATATTTATATGCAGCCTCTGTGTCTCCAGCCTTCTGTGCCTCCTGAAACTTCTGCTCTGCTTCCTCTCGTCGAGCATGGCGCTCTTCGTTTGTTGCTTTCTTTAGCTCAGGAGGTTTTCCATCAAAGATAAAAACTGGTTGCAATCCTACTTCAAGCAAACTCACAGTTCGATAAAAAATGCCGGAAAGATGAGATGTCATTCGTCCAGATGAGTCCATAAGTGGTGTTCCATCTGGTTGACGAATGATCGTTAAAAACTGATATAGTGCATTAAATGCATCAATAGCAACAACGCCTGACAAGTCTTCTGTTTTGCATGGCTTTGCGTAATCTTTTACGAGCTCTTTTAATGCGGTTCCCATTCTTTCTCTCCTGCTTCTATCTCTCTATACATTGGTATTGACTGCATTGAATAGATTTCCTCGGAAACTATTAAATGAACCACGAAAGGCACGAAAAAGACGAAAAATCCTATACAAGGATAGTACGACCCGCATGCAAAAACACAATTTTCGTGTCTTTCGTGTTTTTCGTGGTTGGAATACATGAGAACTTTTTTTGCCGACATTTGTATGAAACCAGTTTGCGAGGAGGTCTAATATCATGTGTATCTGTGTGGTGAGATAAAAGATAGAG
>WRER01000037.1 GCA_009779205.1 Methanobacteriota archaeon
GAGCATCTGTTCCAGGACTCAGTTCATATGTTCCTGCCACCCGTGCTTCAAGATCTGGAACTTCCTGTATCATTGCTGCACTAACACAGCCTACAGTACATCCAATACATACTATACAAAGGACGCTGAGCCATATTCGTGAATGAGACCGCTGTGTATTCATAGTACACCTTGCTTGTCCGTGGTCACTCGTCCTGATCATTGCGTCGCTTCCCAAAGGCAAATATTACTCCAACAGCACCAAAAGCTGCAAGCACAACAAGCGGACTGATTGGAGCCTGTGCACCACCGCTCACATCGATCATGACCTTAATGGTATCAGAAACGACATCATTATTGAGTGTGTCTTTGTATCTAACCTCTGAGTCCAGCGTGTACATCTTATCAGTTACACTGCTTCCAACCTTTACCTCAAACTTTCCAATTGCAGACTCACCAGGCATAAGATCGCCGAGATATGCATTGTCATCATTTGTTGTAAATGGATCTATTGCACTGATACGTGCCTGAGCCTCAAATGCCGGAGCGTTGCCGGTATTTTTGTACTCAACTTCAAGTACTCCTTTCTGACCAGCTTTGAACTGGTTTGGCTCACTAATGATTTCAAAGGTGATCTTTCCACTTACAGGAACACCAATCGTTACAATATTTGATGTATCAATGATTCCTTCGTGGTTTTCATATGTAACAAAGACATCAAGCGGATAACTCTGCTCCTCTGCTCCTCTCTTGGCAGAGATCTTAAATGTTACATCAATACTCTCTCCAACTGAGAGTTCATCAACAAAGATTGCCGAATCTGTCGGCATAATCGGACTGCTCCCACTCTGCTTAATGCCAATTGTTGCTTTCTTTCCGGCGATTGTTCCACTATTTGTCAGAGTGAGTGTGAGAAATCCTTCAGTTCCTGCATTCAGACCAGAGACTGAGATACTATCAACGCTGATAACAACACTCGGCTTAATAACCAGTGTCAATGGGATTTCAATCTCAGAAGACCTGTAATTATACGTCACCATCTCAAGTCCTTGCTGAGTTGCAGAGATCATATTATTATATGCAATCTTCAATGGGAGAGTAACTGCACCTTGACTGGCATCAGTTGGGATGGTAATGGTAAATGTCGCAGTCTTTGTCTGAGAGCCGGGTATATCTCCAAGGCTGACGGGACCGGATTTCACAGCAATACCACTATCTCCTCCTCCAAGCGTTGCAACGACGTGCTTTGCTGTATTTGGCATATCATCAGGTGTTATTGCACCTTCCTGCACCATCTTATAATCAATAACTCCCTGATTTTGAATCGCAATAGTAAGTGATACAGTCTCACCGGGGGATACTTCATTCATTCCCTGAATTGATGCGGATAATACCGGTCCACCTGAGTAATGTTTTGTCCCTGCTGCCATGGCTGGTGCAATAAGCAGTGCAATGATTGCTATTCCTGCAATGATGGTATATAATTTATTAGTCATAGATTCTCCATATGTGTCATCTGGTTTGTCATTGAGTGTGTAAGATTCTTCAAATAGCTTGTGTTGTGTCTAGCTCAGATTCTGATATTTATGAAGTACAGCCTGCATCATCCATTTCATGCCTGATTCAATCTCTTCATCATTTTTTCCATGTAAAGCGATCAAAAAACTCTGTACCCATTCCATGCGAACTACCAGGAGACTTTGATGGAGCTTGACATGCATGATTGGAAGATCCAGACTCGGGTAGCGTGAAAGTTCAGCACATGCTGCAGAACATTCTGCATAACTCTCTTGCAGCATCTCTAAATGTGCTTTAAGTGCCTCTTGCATCTCTTCTTTTTTCAAAAACGGAAGGAACAGCAAAGAAATCTCAGCAGAGTTGTAAATTCGACTGACCTCTGATAGAGAATGCTTCACATTTTCATGCAGTGCATCTTCTCCTGGTTTTGATATTGTGTATCGTTTCCTTGGGGGTTTACCTTCAACGTATTCAATCTCACAGGCTATCATCTGTTTTTGTTCAAGCCTTTTTAGGACATGGTAGATAGATGAGAACGCAATATGTCCCCATATACGCACCCTGGTTCCACTGAGCATTTTGTCGATTTCATACCCATAACATCCCTTTGGGATGCAGGAAAGCAGGCCAAGGATCATGCATTCAGCATCTGTTACCTGTGCCATACTATAACGTTAGAATAGTTCATATATAAATTTGTCTGAAATCCCTTGAAAGATTCACTTTTTTATGAAAACAGCAAATTTTTATATTCTAACATGAGACTATTCTTACTGTACATACAGATCCTGTGTGATATGAAAGATACGTCAGATATGGACATGCTTCTTTCACTTCACAGAAGGAAATATATGAAAAGAGGCGGTAGTCACGAGAATAAAACAAATATTGAATGGATTTGAGAGTGTATGAGTAGGATATACAGTGCTCTTGGAAAAACAATCACCGAAAAACCTAGGTCTGTGCTCTTTGTATGCTTGCTGATATTGCTGTTTTCCTTTTATGGAATGACCTCAGTCACCATGTCTTCAGGCACTGATACGTACGTAGATCCGCATTCTGAGCGAGGAATGCTCTTACATGACTATTCAACATTCTTCACATCTACTCAATTTTTAGTAAATGTACAGACTGGTGGTGTCGCAACCCCTGAGGTTATCTCGTTTCTTGCAAGACTTGAAGAGGAGATTCGTGGTGTCGAGTATGTAACAACGGTGTACGGTATCGTTGACATCATCACTGCCATGAATAATGGCGTGTTACCGCAATCGCCATCCGAGATCCGTGAGCTCCTTGAGCGTGTTCCTGATCAGGCACGAAATGCCATGCTTCCATCAGGAATGATGACACTTATCTCAGTTCAAACAGCTCCCGGACTGAGTGATACTGCATCAGAAGCAGTGATTGATAATCTATTTTCAATTGCAAATACAATCGATGCCCCGCCGGGTGTTATCGTCTCCCCAGCAGGAAGTGCAGCATTCCAAGCTGAAATGCAAGTCGAGATTGGAAATAATACTGGTCTGCTTATTCTCGCAGCGATGGTATTTATGTTTCTTGCGATCACGGTATTGTTTTCAGGTGTCAGCTTCAGATACATGCCTGTTGGTATTGTTGCTGCTGGTATTATCATCACGTTTGGTATTATGGGACTCGTATCCATTCCGATATCGATGGTTGTTATCGCTGCATTTCCGGTGATGATCGGTATTGGCATTGATTATTCTATTCAGATTCAATCGCGGCTGCATGAAGAATCTATGAAAATGCCCATTCGAGAAGCTGCATATGAGACGATAACACAAGTCGGCCCTTCTGTTCTGATTGCAATGTCTTCTACCATGTGTGGATTTCTTGCAATGCTTATTACCGACATTCCGATGACGCGTGATTTTGCAATTATCTGTATGATCGGTATTTTTATCTGTTATCTGACGGCACTTGTTGTCATTCCAACACTCGCTATCCTGCTTAACTTTAAGCCAAAAATAGATCCTGGCATATTAGGAAAGATGATGCATGGATACGAACGCAAACTTGCAAGTCTTTCACGCAGTATTGCAAAGAGACCCATATTTATTCTCGTGATTTTTTTTGTTGTTGCATTTGTTGGATTCCAGATGGATATGAGTATCCCAACCAATACAGATGAAGAATCATTTGTTCCACCTGATATGCCGGCACTTGTAGAACTGAAAAAAGTTCAACGTGCCATGGGTTCTTCAAGCACGATGACAGTGTTTGTGAAAGGAGATAATATCCTCTCTACCGATGTGATAGAATGGATGGATGAGTTTGGAGCGTTTCAACATGATACAAAAGAGATTATCACAGGTGTCTCAAGCATTGCAACACTTCTGCGGCAGTATAATAATGGTGCTCTGCCTTCAAGTAATGCAGAGATTCAGGAAGTCTTTGCATCGATTCCTCCAGATGTTTCAAAGCGATATATCTATGGAAATATGAATGCAGTCATTGAATTCTCAATGACATCGATTACATCAAATGTTGCAAGGTCATATATCGTGGATATGCGCTCTGATCTGAAATCTTTCATGCCTCCTCCGATAGGTGTCTCAGCAAGCTTTACCGGTCAGCTTGAGATGTTTTCATTTATTATAGGTCAGATTGAGAATGGGAAGATGCTATCCATTATGGGTGCAGTCATCCTGATCACGTCATTCTTATTGATTGTAATTCGCAGAATTATCGCTCTTGCTCCGATTGTTCCAATCTTTATGATTGTTGGGTGGAATGGTATTGTGATGTATGCATTTAACATCGAATACACGGTGCTCACTGCGATGCTTGGTTCACTCACGATTGGTGTTGCATCAGAGTTTACTATCATGATTATGGAGCGATTTAATGAGGAGAGAGGAAAGGGAGTTGAAAAACTTGAGGCTATAGAGCAAGCTGTAAAAAAGGTTGGAGGTGCGGTCACAATCTCCGGCATGGTTACTGTGTCTGGATTTTCAGCATTGATACTCTCATCATTTAATCTTATCTCTAACTTTGGCTTAGTTACTGTGCTGACTGTGAGCTTCTCAGTTCTTGGTGCAATCCTGGTTATGCCGGCAATGCTTTCGGTTTTGGATGATGTTGAACATCGGCATGAGAAAAAAGCATAGGAGAGTCGTCCAGGGAACAACCAAGAGAATAAGTTAAGGTGGTACTTACATATACAGGAGGATAGAGGAGATCTTTATGGAAAATGAAGATAGTGAAGAAGATGTAGCAACCTCAGAAAAACCATCATCAAAACCTCTGACGCGAACCGAGCTTACTGGTTTGCTTATCACGGTCTCACTTGCTTCGTTTATAACCCCCCTTATTGCTTCAGGGGTAAATATTGCCCTCCCTCTCATATCACATGATTTTAGCATCACAGCAGCCAATGTTGGTTGGGTGCAGACCAGCTTTTTGCTGATGTATGCTGCTTTTCTCTTTCCATTTGGAAAGTTATCTGATCGTATCGGAAAGCGCAATATATTTCTTACAGGTCTTTCGTGTCAGATTGCAGGGTTTTCTGTTGCTAGTATTTCATCTTCTCTGACAATGCTTCTCATTGGTATGGCACTTACCGGATTTGGAAGCGCTCAGGTATTATCTGTTTCGGTGCCTCTCCTTACTACGAACTATCCTTTTAAAGAACGGGGAAAAGTAATTGGCATTAATACTGCTGCTGTATATGTAGCAGCTTCCCTTGGACCATTTATTGGAGGAGTGCTTGCAACCTATTTTGGTTGGCATTCGCTGTTTCAAATTATGTTGCCGGCATGTCTGCTTGCATTTTGCATTGCATGGTTTGTCCTTCCAAAAACCAGTCCCAGAAGTGATGCACGAAAAGCACCGTTTGACGTGTTTGGGGCGTTTTTGTACATTATTGCTGCATTCCTGGTTCTCATTGGTATAATTAGAATTACTGATGGGACATATGTGGTTGTGATATTGTTAATTGGTCTCGTCATTTCTGCGCTTTGTCTATGGTGGGAGATGAAACATCCCGATCCTGTCTTTCCCATTAATCTCTTTAGAGAAAGTAAGATATTTCGCAACAGTTCACTTGCCGCACTCATTAATTATGGATCGACATATGCAGTGGCTTTATTACTTTCATTTTACCTTCAACATGTTAGAGAATTCAGCAGTGCTGCAGCAGGGACCATCCTTATCACTCAGCCAATTGTCATGGCAATACTGACTCCATTATTTGGCCGGCTTTCTGATCGCATTGATCCCCGTATTCTTGCAACCATTGGTATGGCAATAATTGCTGCTTCTTTGTTTTTCCTATCCTTGCTTACAAACATAACACCAATTTGGATGATTATTTCAATTCTTATCATACTTGGTTGTGGTTTTGCCGTATTTTCATCACCAAATATGAATTCCATCATGAGTTCAGTGCCGGATAAGTATGCAGGCAGTGCATCAGCAACAGCAGGAAGCATGCGGGTATTTGGCCAGCTCATCTCAATGGCTGTTGTTACGATTGCGTTCTCTTCCATGCTTGGCTCTGTTATCATCTCTAAAGAGATCGCAGAGCAGCTTTTGAATGTGCAGTCCCTTGTGTTTGTGGCACTTGGGCTATTGTGTACTATTGGAATCTGGTTTTCCTATGCCCGTGGAAAAAGCAGTTCCGGGGAAGACTGACAGCGTGAGAGTGCAAACCTGTGAGTACCAACGGAAGAGATGAAATGTAAATTTCCAACTATTTTATAGGCGTATGCCACATATCAAGTCAATTGAGAGAGAATTTGTCCTATCATTATATATTCTTATCATTTATTATATGGATAAAATTATCTATTCCACTTTTGAGAAAGAGTATAGGGCCCATAAAAAGTGCCACCCCCTCCTAGATCTCTCACCTTTTTGATTCATTATCTCACGTTTAATATATATCCGACCAACAACTGACCTCCGTTTGTAAAAGTGCAGTCGTATATCTTCTATTTCAAGAAAATAAACGATTGGAATAGAAAAATTAAAGAAAATCACTTGGAAAACATTATATTTGAAACACAGAAAATTTGTTTTGAAATATAATAACAAAATCTCACACAAAACCTTCGAATTTAGGAAATATGCATAAATAGACGAAAATTTTGTGTGATGTAAAATATCGATATAATTGAATTTGAATGCCAGAAAATGTCCTATCTTTTCAGATTTCCTCTCGAAATTAGCACCATTTTCTGAAAAGCGTGCCGTGAAAAATGCACTTTAACAAAATCTCGTAATTTCATCGAGGAATGGCCTGTAGGCCAGAGGGAAACAGATCGTTACAAGCTAAAATCAGGAGGGGGTGGAAAAGTGTGAAAAAAGTGCAATTTTCGGGCATTTTTTAAAAAGGGCTCTTCAAAAAACAAATCAAGCCTCAAGCGAGATTTGAACTCGCGACCTGCTGATTACAAATCAGCCGCTCTGCCAGCTGAGCCATTGAGGCGCCATTATA
>WRER01000038.1 GCA_009779205.1 Methanobacteriota archaeon
GCAGTTCGAAATATCAGACATTCTTTGACGATTGCTGGAGTGCTTTCGTGAATAGCCATCCATCAGAACGAGGATCAAGTCAGGCATCACCAGTGATATCAAACTCGTTTAAGAAGAAAACAAAGACAAAATCAGATGAAATAAAACCTCTTGCGGTGTGGGAAGGATCTGATCGAATACAGGATGTTGTTGTTGATAGTGTAACAATTATTCTAAAAAGCAATGGGTGCAGCTGGAATGGATGTCGCATGTGCAGTTATCGCCATGAGCGGTACACGCAGGCAGAAAAGGAAGATAGTACTGAGCATATGCTGGCCCAGCTTGATTATGTTGCGCAGAATTATGATTATACAAAGTGCCCAGTGATAAAGATATATACATCTGGAAGTTTTTTTGACGAAACAGAGGTTCCAGAGCGCGTGCGTGAGGCTGTTGCAAAACAGTTTGCTGAAAAAACACTCATTGTGGAAAGTCGCCCGGAATATGCTGATACAGAAATCATTTCTGATTTTTGTGAACTACTGAATCCAGATGATCCATTGTATATCGCGATTGGTCTTGAGACCTCAAATGACGAGATTCGAGATCGCTCGATTTATAAAGGATTTTCATTTGAAGATTACAAGCAAGCCACAAAACAAATTCATAAGAGCGGTGCACGTGTTAAGACATATTTATTGCAAAAACCTGCATTCCTGACTGAACAGGAAGCATTGGCAGACATGCACCGTTCTATTACTGATATTGTTCCTTATACAGATCTCATCTCACTCAATCCTTGTACGGTGCAGAAAAATACAGAATTAGAGCGCCTGTGGAAGCAAGGTTCATATCGCCCGCCTTATCTATGGAGTGTGCTGGATGTACTTATTCATGCTCCCGTTCATGTGACCTGCGATCCATTAGGGGGAGGAAAGCGCAGAGGTGCGTCAAACTGCTCTGCATGCAGCAAAGAAATTGTACATGGCATCTATGACTATTCTCTCACTTCTGATCGCGAACTGCTGCGCTCATTAGCAGAGATATCATGTGATTGTAAAGCTGCTTTTGAGTTTGTATTGGCACATGAACGATCGTACAATATGCCTTTACAGTGACATTTAGAAAAATTTTGAGAGATCACGGTTTAGAATATCTTTTGCAGAGTGAGGAGAGATCCCTGATCCCAAAACGATAACCTCACGGGTTTTTCCATCCATAAGGTTATGAGGAGCATGAGCATCAGAGTTTAGAACAAGTGTTGCACCTGTATCCTCTGCAATACGGGCAACATATCCATTTGTCCGATTATGACCACTTCTCGCAGTAATTTCAAGCCAGACATCATGACGTACAGCAGCTTTTGCTTCAGCATGGCTGATAAAACCAGGATGTGCGAGGATATCTACATCCGGGCATGAACAGGCAGCAGCATTTGTACCTGGTATGACTGGTTCTACTGAGGTTTCTCCGTGTACAATGACGATATCTGCTCCTTTTTCTTTTGCATACTGTGCCATCGTCTCGATATTCTCAGGGAGTGAATGGGTAAGCTCAACACCCACAAGCATGGTTAGCCCATACTCTTTTGCTATGCTTTTCATTTTTGTGACAGATGAAATAACAGTGTCTATTGTTGCCCAGTCAACATGGTCACAGATACCAAGTGTACGGTACCCAAGTACCGCTGCCCGGCGAATCAACTCAGCAGGGATGAGTTCTCCATCAGAAAGTATTGTATGGGTGTGTAAGTCGTACATGTGTGTAGTCTATCTTTTTGCTCTCTTCTTGAAATTTGTCTGCTTCTCACCCGTTTCACCCTTTTTTGCACGTTTTAAACGAATTCGATGGAATTTCATAGGATCTTCTTTAACAACAATATCTCTTGCAAGTTTGCACAGGAGCTCCTGCTTTGAGCCGGTATGGGTGACTACAGCTCTTCCGTCTTTTTTCCACCAGTATCCAGGGTGAGATTTTTCTTCTACCTGATAGGAGAGTCTGTGTTTTTTGAGTGCAATTACAATGTCTTTCATGCTGGGATCTGGCTTCGCAATGGAGAGTGGAACACGCCTTCCTTGCTCTCGTGTGCTTTGAGAGTTAAAATAACATGGATAGATGATGCACTCTTTTTTCATGAGCAGTTGTTTGCTGTATTTCTATAAATACCTATAAACAATTAGCGAGAGTTATGTATACGTATGCATCACATTGATGTTTCTATCGAAAAAAGTGTTTTTGATACGAATAAACGCCTTGCAGAGGGGAACGCAAAGCATCTTACTTCTCACGGAGTTCGCTCTTTTGATCTCCTGGGAGGAATTGGATCTGGAAAAACAGCATTAATTGAGCAGATAGCTCCACGTCTGAAAGCACGTGGTCTCTCACTTGGTGCGATCGCTGGTGATGTATATGGTGACGATGATTTCAAGCGGGTCGTATCTCTTGGCATTCCTGCATATAATGTAAATACAGGCAAAGAGTGCCATCTTGATGCCCATATGGTTGAACATGCACTTGCTCATCTGCCCCTTGATGAGATTGATGTGCTTTTGATTGAAAATGTAGGCAATATGGTATGTCCAACCGATTTTGAGCTTGGAGCTGAGAAGCGAATTGTTGTTGTGTCATCAACAGAGGGGGATGATGTTGTGAATAAACATCCGATGATGTTTCGTGACTGCACTATTGCAGTGCTCAATAAAGTTGATCTTGCTGATGCTGTTGGTGCAAGCCTTGAACGAATGGAGGCTGATATGAAGCGATACAACCCAGAGATTAGAATATTCAGGACAAATATGAAGACGGGAGATGGTGTTGACGTACTCCTTGACGAGATTCTCTCATAATGGTATCCGTTATGGAGATACAAAACCTTTTCCAGATGAAAACCCACAAAGAACTCTGAAATTGGCTGACAGCACGCTGCATCACTCAATATTGATATCATCTACATGCCAGTGCTTCCTGCAAAGCGGAGCGTACAGAAGCCACTCGTTTCTTCAACTACCCATACAGCGCACTGGAAGAAATACTGGTGAATGCCGTATTTCACAAATCGTACAGAATACAGGAGCCGGTTGAAATCAGGATTTACGTTGACTGCATCAAAATCATCAACCATCCTGGCCCAGAGAAATCGATCAAGATGGAGGATCTCAAAACTGGTCGTGCTATCGCCAGGCGCTATCGTAACAGACGTATAGGGGAGTTTTTGAAAGAAATCGATTTATCTGATAAAAAATCTACCGGTATTACGAAAATATTGAGAACACTTAAACTCAATGGATCACCACCTCCAGAGTTTGAAACGAACGATGAACGCGATTATTTAATCGTGACAATCCGCCAGCATGAAGCATTTAGGACTGATGGGACTATAAGTGAAGGTGCAAATGAAGGTGTAAATGAAGGTGCAAATGAAGGTGTAAATGAAGGTGTAAACCACCAGACTCAAATCATTAAAGTCATGGAGGGAATGCCAAATATAACTGTTAAACAGATTGCTGAACGGATTGGGGTGTCAATAACAACGATTGAACGTGAGATCAGAGTCATGAAGAAAAATGATATGATCAAGTTTATCGGCCCAAAAAAGTCTGGTTATTGGGAAATCATGACAATCCGCCAGCAGAAAGCATTTAGGACTGATGAGACTATAAATGAAGGTATAAGTGAAGGTATAAGTGAAGGTAGAAATGAAGGTAGAAATCGCCAGAATCAAATCATTAAAGCCATGGAGGAAATGCCAAATATAACTGTTAAACAGATTGCTGAACAGATTGGGGTGTCCATAACAACAATTGAACGTGAGATCAGAGTCATGAAGAAAAATGATATGATCAAGTTTATCGGCCCAAAAAAATCAGGTTATTGGGAAATAATCCGATGACGATACTATGATCTTCATCCCCCCAGTCGTAAAAAACAATTCGCTTTACACTCATTTCGAAGCCCTTTGCTTCTTTAAAAGCATATGACTCCGTACCCATCAGGTGAGATCCATTCCTTGCCTACCGTGACAGGCAGACAATGTCATTAGCCTTAGTTCCCGCATATTTTTCCTTCCACAATTCTTTTCGGAATAATCATCCCTACTTTTACCGCAATGTCACCTCTGTGGAAGTAATTATTGCTTCCACGCAAGAAGGCAAATATCTTCGCACCATAATATTCACGATTGAAAATGAAAAACATCTGCTGTTACTTTTAACAAAATTCTAATAATAAGGATTATGTTTAGTGGATATATTTTGATATTTTTGTGTGTGGAAGGAAAATGATGCGGGAATTACAGATTAAGATAAGAGCAGAAAACGTAAGCAAGTTGGAAAACCAAGAAGAAAATGATGCGGGGAAAATATGTGTGTCTCGTTTTTTTAAGAAGGAAATAAAAAACAAAAACATTTTTTACAGTTTTGCATTCCTTAAAATAAAACGAGCGAAGTGTTTTTTCGATCCCCTGCATGTTTTGTGAAGAAAAGCGAATGTGCGTGACGTCCTATTTTTAAAAAAAAGGGTTTACCTGGGGCTGGGACATCTGTCTATACAGCAGCCACCCGAACACGAGATGCCGGATTGGTAATCAAATACCTGATTAAAGGTACTGATTCCGCCTGCAAAGAGTGTATTGTCGATAGACGTTAAAGCTGCTGCCAGCTCATCGTATCTATCATAGTGCCAGCCATCCTCCTTCCCATCAAAGGTATAGGTTTTCTCCCCTCCCGCCGTAGTGTCTACTAAGGTACAGTCGGCTTCAGTATAGCCTTGACCACCCAAACCACTGTCGGTAAAACAGGCATTGAACGAAGCAAAGCCACCACAGTCTAGCTGTTTAAAACCGGCACATCCTTTGTCTCCACAAAGCACACACACCCAGAACTCGTGTGATTCGCTCCAGGTGATCTTGCAAGTCCTAGGGTCTGCACCCTGAAGCCACGCATTGGCTACACACCGCTTCATACAGTCCAGAGGATTGGTGAGGTCAGCACAGTTTGTTGCACCTAGACCACAACAATCTGGTCGACCTTCCATCACACTCACGGTAAAAGCCGTTGAAACAATAGCATCTGCATATCCAGATGCCGAGTTTGAATCTGGGGTGATGGAGATCTCATACTTCAATACAGCCGGGACACCGAGGGTCTCTCCAACAGCAGTCAGCGCACCTGCGGTTTCGACCTGTGCGGTTGTCACTGACATCAACTTGGATGATGCAGTAACCTTATTACAGAATGCGGGAATGCAGCCTCCACCTACACATGATGACCTGGAAAAGACACAGACAGTCTCATCAATTCCTTTTGACCAGTTACCTGCAACATCAAGCACATATGACTCTTCACCCATTAAGTGGGAACCATTTTGACTGGTGTAGGTCAGAACCTTAGTGGCCTCAATATTGTACAAACCCTCAGTCTTAGCATGGGTATCAAGAGAAAATGACTTCACCTCAGAGATCTGACCGCCATTGCTCATAATGAAATCAGAATAGGTTACATAGGCAATGCTTCCAGAGCGAATTGCACCATCTTCATCGTCTCTTGGAATGGGAATGGAGTCAATGCCTTTGTCTCCAACCAGCCAGATAGTACCAGTCTTCTGATTTGTTGCACCAGTAGCATCTATAATGGAAGTAGTTGTAAATCGCTGGTTTTCCGGACCTTCTCCTGGAAGCACATCAGCAGTTACCGTGCCTATCGGCAGGCATGCAAGAGCGAAAGCAATAAAAATAATTGTACATATATATGCATTCATGGGGGGTTTACGCATCTTATCCTCCTGAAAGAGCAAAGAAAATCAGTTCCCCAAGACCTCCCATTATGAGGCATACAAGGAACTTAGTCTCTCATGATCTATAATGCTAGATTTGAAACTATAGCATTTATTACTTGTGTTTTCTTCCGAGGCCGTCCTGAGGCCGTCCAGTGATAGGTAAAGAGGCTGGACAGAATTCATTTTGCTTCACGTCTGCGATTGTCGATATTTGTGTTTTTTTATATGCATTTCTTCGCATTCACACATTTTTTTATTTTCTTTGATTTTTTGTTATTTATTAGAAAAAGTAAAACTGAGTCCATCTCTTCCCCCTTGTCGTGCATAGCTCACTCTACATCTGCTCACACGCGCACTTCATCCCGAATGGTCTGGAACTATCCTTCTACTATATGTAACACGCTGAATTTTGAATATTCGTCATGTTACACATTATATTTGTCATAATTATAAATTGGTACGCAACAAATCTGCGTATTATGTACAATTTCTTTGATTGGTTTTGCACCCATGTACGGTAAAATTACACATTGCCTTCATGTGGCTGTGTGTCCTTTCACACATGCTTCTTGACTTGTATTTTTCCTGAAAATGAGGATTTTCTAGATTTATGTTGCGAAAGTACGCTCCAATTTGCTCTATTTTACCTTGCTCATAAAGGAATTCCAATTTTTTAAGAAGAGGTTTATTTATCTCACTTCCTTCTCTCCAGTCTTTGTTCACCCAATGGTTTAGTCTCATTTCAGTTCCTTTTTTCTCGTGAACTGCATTCTCTCTTATCGCAATCAAAGGATGTACCCGAAATTTGTACCAGAGGTCGGCATGGATTTTATAAGAGTCATACCCTCCATCGAGCAGTATTTTCTTCAAAATAGGTTCCATTGGTTGTACCATGGCTGATAGAGGAAGAACAAAATCTCCATCATATGCACATCCTTGTGAAAATATTGCTGCCAGAGGGAATTGTGCGTAATGAAAGAGATGCAGTTTATACATCTTGTGAGAGTAATGAGGATTAAATTCTGCAACCCTATCGTGGAGGGCAGCATGGATAGGGATTGAATCTATCATACCTGAACCTCCACGGATATGTTTACAGGCTAATTTCCCAATGGCTTTCATAAGAGTTTTAAAATCGTCTAAATCA
>WRER01000039.1 GCA_009779205.1 Methanobacteriota archaeon
AGATACCTTCAGGCGTCCTCGGACATAGATCTTTCTTGACATTGCATTTGTTATATCAGCTGGTATAAGCAATAAAGATTTGCAATCTAATGGAGATCAGAATAAAAGAAAAGGTTTAGAACAAAAAAATAAAAAATTTAATTTCCGCGATAGATATTGAGTGCAGTCTCCACAGATGCATTATCAATTGTAATCGCTGATATCGCTTTACACATGCGCACCGCTTCTTCACGTGATTTTTGGTGGATATTTCTGCCAGTTGCATTGCCTGCACAGCCGCCGACATGAATCTGATCATACAACTGCTGC
The DNA here is from genome assembly GCA_009779205.1 of Methanobacteriota archaeon. Classification (GTDB taxonomy): domain Archaea; phylum Halobacteriota; class Methanomicrobia; order Methanomicrobiales; family Methanospirillaceae; genus Methanofilum. Next base: position 310 of record WRER01000039.1, read on the forward strand.
AAAAACACATTTGCATCCACAGAAGAGCCACCAGCACATACCACTTTCGTCCTTCCTGCTGCATGTACAGCTTCACGAAGAAGTTCAGCAGGGTTTGCTCCTTCCTTCTTAGGAGGGTTGACCTTTACAAAATCTGCCCCGAGTGCTGAAGCAACACCTGCCGCTCCTGCAATTAGATGAGGATCCTTCTCATTCTTTACTGCTTTTCCACGCGGATAGATCCAAAGCACGGTTACAAGCCCAGATCTCTGTGCCTCTGCAATAGCCCTGGAGGCTTCAACAAGCATCTGGCTTTCATATTCAGAACCAAGATAGATAGTATACCCAATCCCTGCAATATTGACTCTTCCAGTATCTCGAACACGAACAACATCTTCAACAGTCGTAATCATACATGAGCATGGATCCATCTGCTCAGTTTTTATCATATGTGTCTTGGAATTCAGCTTGATAAGATATGTTATATCCGGGTAATCAGCACCATAGTGTGAAACAAGCCCAAGCTGCACCGCAAGGCAGCCGACATCTGCTTCACGTGCAATTCGAAACAGATGCTCAGGATTATTATCATCTGAATGAATATCTGCACCATAAAAATCATCATTCAAATGTTCAATCTTCTGATCACCTGCAAACAGCATGAGATTGCCTGAGTTCTTTGTAATCAGGCGATAGTTTTGAATATATGTCTCTCGTGCTTCAGAAGGTACAAGTAAAGGAACATCCACATCCATAATCTAATCACATAAAAATGAACGTAAATCCATATAAGAGTACTACTCATGACATGCCAGAAAAACAAAACCCAGAAAAAATAGAAAATATTATCGAATTTGAATAACCCGTTCTTCATTTCCGCGAAGTCGAGTTCTCATCCATTGAATAGCATCAACACGATTTTTAAATGCTGCAATATTGACTGTTTCCCCATTTTGGAGCTTCGCACGGATCACCGCTTTTTCTACGACGAGTCTTCCTTTGCGCTCTTTTGTTAGCTCTGTAACTTGGAAACGTTCGACACAATCCAAGTTCAGGATTTCCGTTCCTACATCAAGCCATGTGGGCATCTATGCTACTCATTAATAGTTTAGCGACTTCTTGCAGATAAGTGTACAAGATCTGACAAGTCAGAGTTCACCGTTTGATCTTCTCAAGCGCCTGTTCAACTGATTTTGTTGCTTCATTTCCAAGGTGATACAATGTTGCAGAAATATCATCCCCAAACTTTTTGGCTTGAGATTCAACATGTTGCCTGCCTTCGTCACTTTTAATAATATCCCTGCCAAGGGAGATAACATCTACAATCACTCGCGAAATATCTGCACTAACAGCTTCGATGCGAGTGCCAAAGTCAACTGCTTTTTCATCAGAAGCAGAACCTGCCGCATCAGGCAATTCTCCTTCAACCCACCTACCTTGTTCAAAATGGCCTTTTTCACTAGAATGTTCAGGAGTCATAGATGTCACCAAAGTGCTGCTTTAAACTAGCTATAGATGTCAGAAATATAAAAAACCTCACAGATTCCAATGTGATGAAAGATTTTACTGTGGAAATGTAATCTCTTTCATGCTTAAATCAGCAGGTACAAACATCTCTCCATTATACACGCGAGCTGCATCTTTTACATGCGCATCAATACTCGTATATCGTGGGCTCATATGAAACAGGGCCAATGACTGAGCATTGAGCGCCGCTGCGGCAATGCCAGCATCAGCTGCGGTTGAATGATGAAACTCACGTGCACGATCTGTCTCACTTGTATCAAATGTTGCATCATGAATCAGAAGATCTATTATTTTTGGAGCATATAAGGCGAGTTTATCATGAATAGGGCGTGTATCACCGGTATATAAAATGCTGCGGCCTCTTCTTGGAGGACCCAGTACCTGATCAGGAGTTACCGTTACCGTCTTATCTCCATTCTGAATATCTACCTCCTGACCACGTTGCAGCTTTCCAAACAATGGACCAGGCTTTACACCAAGTACGATTGCCCGCTCCCGATCAAACCTTCCAGGGCGTTCATTCTCTTCAAAAAGATAGCCCACACCAGCAACGCCATGATCTGTCGGCAGCACGGTTATCGTAAAGCCAGAAAATGAGATAATGTCTCCAGGGTCCACACGTACGCGTTCGATCTGGAATTTAAACTTGGATGCATTACGACAGATCAATCTCATATCTTCTACGATCTCAAATATACCCTCAGGCCCATAGATCGTAATATCATCTGTTCTGCCCTGAAATGACATGGTCTGCAAAAGTCCGATAATACCAAGAAAATGATCTGCATGCCAGTGTGATATGAAAATCGAGTTTACAGATAAACCACATTTTGCACGCATCATCTGTTGCTGGGTGCCCTCTCCACAATCAAACAGCAGATCACACGAACCCCATTTCACCATAATTGCTGGTAAATTCCTGGCCACACTTGGTAAGGAGCCAGATGTTCCAAGAAAAAAAACGTACAGCGTTTCACCAGTTATACACCCCACCCCCGAAGTACATTATAAGATTGTTCAGCCTCTTTTAGATTTCTACCTTCTATCACTATACACACATTACGCGAATCTGTGTAAGAATGAAGATTGGAAACGATGCAATCCCATGGAAGATTTCCTTCACTTACCGGCAGATGTTCATCTTTCATTCCATGATTTCCATGTATATGCATATGGGAAGCATGGGGAAACAGAGAGATAAACTCAGAAACAAGGTTCATCGTGTGCGCATGGCCAAGATCAATAGTATATGATATGCCATCCACTTCCTCAGTGAGACCCAGTACCTCTTCCGGGCGTTGACACACAAATCCCGGGATCTGTGGCATATTTTCAAGGCATGCAGTCACGCCATACTCATCCGCAACGCTTCCAATCTGCTGTATTGCACCTTTGAGCATCTCCCATGCCCGCTGCGGTGCAAGTTCAGAGGTTGGAGACATATATCCGGGATGAAACGTCACAATCCGCGCAAATTCATGACCTTTTTCGATACACATACAAACCTGCCGTATCGATTCACGCCAGATTGGATCATTAATCGTAACCAGATTGAGATCGCTGTATGGAGCATGAATACTTGCATGCAGTTCAGTGGATGCAAGTGTCTCACGAATGATTGCAACATGAGCATCATCCTTAAAATGGTAGTTTCCATCTGCACATATTTCCCATCCATCAAACCCGATCTCTTCGATACCGTGAACCCATGAGATATCCTCCCAAATCTTTGAAGATGCTCCAAATGATAGCTTCGTCATGGCACACACTCTGTACAACCGCACTCATTTTGTAATACATTCAAAGTTGAAATAACGCTTTGCTTGAACGCTTCGATATCTGTTGCATTTTCCAGCATCAGATCTGCCATGTCCATGGCATTCAAGAGCCCAAAACTCGTCTCACGCGCATCCCGTTCATAGAGTTCAGAGATGGATGAGAGATCATCAGATCTCCCACGATCGCACAGCCTGGAAAATCTCATTTCATCAGGAGCAGTGATTGCAATAAGCACAAAGTTTGGAAAGTGTTCCTGCAATACGCGTACTTCTGCATCACCTCTCAGACCATCTATCAATACCAGATCACTCTGTAAGCATTCCACTACTGGAATACAAGTGATAGCGATCGCAGCCATTCCATGTTTTTCACGCAGAGCTTTTGAAATCATACCCATACTCTCATCAGTTGGAGGAAGACCTGCTTTTCGCACCTCTTCACGGATAACATCACCCATCACAACGACGGGAATACCCATCTGATCTGCAATCTTTGAAAATTCTCCCTTACCGGAACCCGGAAGGCCGACAATCCCTAAAACCTTCATATATTATCTCTCCATCTTCTCGTGTACGTATACGGACAGAGCGGCACAGAGTATCTGCTATGGCTGTAAGTTCAGTGGTTGTAAGTGGAGGTATGGTGTGTTTCACACCTTGTTGCAGAACAAGGGAAACGTCTCCAACTTCTGACGCCATCTGTTTGACTTCTCCTTCATATCCTCTGAATACTGTAAACACAACTTCGAACCCAGGGAGATTTCCACGTTCATGAGCTGTTTTACACAGAATAAAGGATTGTTTCACTTCTTCGACACAGTTAAGAGCAGTGCGCTCTGTGCACAATCTCCACTCTGTTTTAATATCAAGTGCAATATGATCAATGAGACGTCTCTTAATTAATGTTTCAAGAACGTTTGGATACACACCAGCTGTATGCAATCCCGTTGCAAGCCCAATTTTTTTTGCAAAACCTGCAAGAGCGGTCAATGCTTCTGCCTGCATTGTTGCTTCACCTCCTGAGAAAAGAACTGCACTAACCAGAAGGGAAGAAGATGAGATCTCATTCATTATATCAGATACATTTCGGAGATCTTCTCCATCCAGTATTGCTTCATTATGGCAGTACCAGCATCTAACTGGACAACCACGGAAAAAAACAACGCATGCAGAGCGTCCCCTCCAATCAACAGTTGACAGGGGAACAAAACCACCAAAATTTATGGTTGTATCTGATGACATTTACTAGTATTATGCGTATACATTCCCTATAATAGAGTTGTTGAAGCTACCATCAATCTATGGAACACGCTTAAACACGAATGTCCAATGTTTTAGATTTGCGAATTGAAAACAGTAGATGAATAGTTCATAGCATGCATATCTATGAAGCAGGGCATGTCTATGAATAACAGGTTCTCACAATTAACAATGGAGAGGTGATATTCGTATTGGGAATTCAATAAATCTTCGCCCGTGGAGCGCTTGCTTTGCAGATGAGATAGATATCAATGGCTATTCGATCCATCGATATATCGGAGATTTTTGGACATCTCGGCAGAGGCAGGAAAAAAATATACATGAGGTTCCATATCGTGCCTGCTTTAAGCCTCAGCTCCCGGCTTTTTTCATTAATGCACTAACATCTCCTTCTGAAATTGTGTATGATCCATTTGCAGGGCGGGGAACAACACCGATAACGGCCGGTCTGATGAACAGGCATATTATCGCAAATGACATAAACCCACTATCAGAGGTGTTTATCAGACCGCGTCTTTCTCCTCCTGAGCAATCAGATGTACTTGCCAGACTTTCAGAGATCCCATATGATCTCTCACTTCGGGCTGAGTTTGATCTCTCGATGTTTTATGATCCACAGACTGAAGCCGAGATCTGTTCACTTCGATCATACTTCATGCAGCGAAAAGGAAGCGGAGAGTTTGACTCTTTGGATGCTTGGATTCGAATGGTTGCAACAACGAGGCTGTCGGGTCATTCTTCAGGATTTTTTTCTGTGTACACCCTTCCTCCAAATCAGGCTGTTCTCCCGCTCCGTCAGATTATAATTAATAAAAAGCGGGAACAAGTTCCTCCGTATCGGAATACAAAGGAGCTTATAGCGAAAAAAAGCAAACAACTCCTCTCCGGTCTCTCAAAACAAGAAAGAGAAATACTCTATCAGGTAGAAGAGAAAGCTCAGATTCTGTGTGCTGATGCAAGAAATACATACCAGATCCTCCCGGCTTGTGTAGATCTGACTGTGACTTCCCCACCGTTTTTGGACGTAGTCGCATATAATACAGATAATTGGCTTCGGTGCTGGTTTTGTGGCATTGATGCTGAGGCAGTTGGGAAGCAGATAACAGTTCCATCGGATCTTGGAAGATGGTCAAGCATTATGAGTGATGTATTTTTGGAGTTGTTTCGCATTACTCGCCCAGGTGGATTTGTTGCGTTTGAAGTTGGAGAAGTTCGAGGTGGGGAGATTCGATTAGATGAGGTCGTGGTTCCATTAGGTATTGCAGCAGGTTTTGTGTGTGAGGGAATCGTGATTCATACGCAAACATTTACAAAAACAGCTCATATCTGGGGAGTATCAAATATGATTGGTGGTACAAATACAAATCGGATCGTGGTGTTTCAAAAACCAGTGCCGTGAGTAATGGAGAGGTTACGAACTGAGGAGATGATTATCTCTCTTTGATTTCTGTAGGTGGTAAGGGATCCATATGCAGTGATGCGATCGAAGGAGTTGATGCTTATCTGGTGTGCGACTGAGTTTGAAATGAAGATCTGGAGAGGAATGCTGTTTTGATGCTCATCTTTTAGGGTGACTATCAAATGTTCTCCTGTTGCGGTTTTAGAAACAGTGTCTACTGTTGCAGTGATTGCAATAGCAGTTCCATCTGGGAGCGTGTGCTGGTATGGAGTGTAAAAGAGGTCTCGATGATCATCAAGGAAGATACCACTTATAATGCAGGCAAAGATAACCCCTGCAAGGATGAGTAATCCGGTTCGTTCTTGGTGGACAAGCATGGTTACGTAATGTATCCTTTTCAAACACAAAAAACATCTAAAATGCATTTAAAAAGCAATTTACTCTGAAAATTTCTCGTGAAGTGAGTAGCTCATAAATGTTCGTTTATGAACGATCTCTTTCATGTACATTTTCATTGCCATATTATTTAGATTTCTGCAATTGGAGTTTTATTTTATTTCTCGAATGACTTATCTCAAATACGAACTGGTTTGTACTCTAAAAGCGTGACAAGTATACTGACA
>WRER01000040.1 GCA_009779205.1 Methanobacteriota archaeon
AGAAAACTCGTTCGTATGCGCATTTCATCCGGAAGAAGAAGGTGACTATCTGATCGAGCTCTTCCCTGTAGGTCGTGAGACATTTGGGTTTGATGGAGAAGTGAATGTCACAGAGTTTGTAGTGAATGATATGCTCGATATCTATGATATCCTTCCATCATATGGGAAGCCAGACGAGGTTCTCTCAAATGCAATCCTTTTCGGCCATTCCTTTGATGAAGGCATGACGGTAATGCTGAGTCGTGCAGGGTCTCCAGATATTCACGCTATGAATGTCGTGTATCAGGCACCATTCCAGGCGACCTGTACCATTCCACTCACTGGTGCTGCACCGGGATTATGGGATCTTACGATCACAAATCCAGATGGGGAGTCTGTAACACTTCAAAATGCGTTTGAAGTAACAGGGACAGAACCATCCGTGAGACATGTCATTGGCGCCTATGCTGGGGATGGTGGTTCTATCAGTCCAGCTGGTATCATCGCATATCTGGCAGGTTCTGATCCAATGTACGTGATTACTCCTGAATCTGGCTATGTCATTGACGCTATCTTCATCGACTATGAAGAAATAGCACAAAAGACCTCTCCATACATGTTTGAGGAACTTGATGCTGATCATACGATTCACGTGCTTTTCAAGAGGGATTCAGCTCTCGTCGTTTCAGGTATTTCTCCATCTACGGGCACGAACACCGAATCTCTTCCTGTTACCATATCTGGTGAGGACTTTCAGGAAGGAGTGGAGGTATACTTGACACGTATTGGTTCTTCCGTGAAGGCGACTGATGTCATGCGTCTTTCCTCCACTCAACTCACCTGTACGCTGCCACTCACTGGTGTGTTACCACGAGTATGGGATGTTACAGTTAGAAATCTAAATGGAGATTTTGCAACGCTTCCAGGGGCATTTGAAGTAACAGGTGGAGAACCAATAACCTGTGACCCGGCGTGTGGAGATGGATACATCTGTCAAAACGGAAACTGTGTCCCAGTCACTCCAATTTGTGACCCGGTATGTACAGATGGATACACCTGTGTTAACGGAAACTGTGTCCCAATCACTCCAATCTGTGACCCGGCATGTGGAGATGGATTCACCTGTGTAAACGGAAACTGTGTCCCAGTCACCCCAGATTGTGATGAAGATCCAACGACCACGTACAAGATCACAGCCAAAAATGGTGAAGGAGACCAGTATGGGGGAATCGCAGTTCCAACAGGCGAATGGCAAGTAAACGCATGTGCTGAGTTTGTCATCTCATTTGATTCAAGACCAGGGCATGTACTTGAACATATAAGTGTAAACGAAGAATTACTCCCTCCAGAACCTTATATCAGTCTCCGTGCAGATCAAGATTATGAGATCGTAGCAGTTGGAGCACTGCGTGAGAATCAGATTTTTGTAGATTTCACTGCTGAAATCTGCACAGATGACTCTTGCGTGGTTTCTGTACCTTGCACAGAAACACCTTGCAGAGGAACTGTTCCATTGAAGGTGATATTTATTGCAGAGGACAATGGTGTACCAGATGTATGGGACTGGGACCTTGGAAACGGAGAGAGAAAAGAAGGTAAACGTGTTGAAACACAATATACCATGCCCGGACTCTACACCGTCTCACTCACTGGAAAACAGGGTGAACTGTCTGGAACAGTCACAAAAATAGGATACATCTATGTAGAACCAATCAAGAAGTAACTTCTCTTTTTTTCAATTGCATAATGTACAGTTGTAAACGTGAATAGGTACATAAAATTATTCTCAAAATGAAAAGTATGCGAAATGAGGATAACTACCACTGTTTTTTGGAAATGAAACAGTAGAGAATGTATTTTTACAAAATCTCATAGTTTCATTGAGGAATAACCTACAAACCAGAGGAAAACAGATCGTTACAAGCTAGAATCCAAGCTAGAATCAGGAGGAGGTGGAAGATATTAAGAACCGCAACCACAGCCGCCTGCCGCTATTTTTGCCTCAACCCAGTTATCTGAAATAAAGTAAATTCCTGGGATAACAAACGTATTATCTCCTTCATTTGTTTCAGGAATAGTTCCATAAGGATTTACCAGGCCACGCATGGTATATGCACCAAGATAAATATTGTCTGGAACTTTATAACTCAACTGCACTTTTGCACTTTTTCCTGCTGCAATAGAAGGGATCGTGGCTTCTTCTGGGTATAATACCTGGTTTCCAAGCAACAGCATAACTGAAACCGGTGTTCCTTCCACTACTGCATCTCCGCCAGCATTTACCACCGATACAGATGGTGTGATTCTTGCGCCAGGGTATAGTGAGAGTGATGATGGCACTGAGATCTCTGTTATCTGATAGTTTGGCGCATCCGGTGTCACACGCACTCTGTTTGTAACTGGAAACGCAGTCATCTCTGTTGCAGATCCACTGCTTCCTTGAACAGTTACTTCTTGCATTGGAGTCTTAGAAAACTGCGGCGATGCAAGGCCATAATTCGTTGTAACAAGAGCTGTTATCTGATAAGTACCTCCAACTGTGCCGAATGGAACTGCACCAGTAAAAGGCACTGTTGTGCTCTCTCCAACTCGTAGATATGGTAATGCGACCCAGCCAACAAATATCGAAGGTTCAGCTCCGGTAAAATCAGGTGGCAGGAGATAAATTCCAAGATATTTCTGTGCTATTGGATTATTGGAATCATTCTCAACAAGTATGGTTGCAGATATAATTCCTTCACTGCATGCAACCTCTGTTATCTCCAAAGATGCAGGAACCCCTGGCGAAGCTCCCAAAACTCCCCCAATAAAACACGAAAAAACGAACACAACAAAGAATACGGTATAGTACTTCATGAAACCCCTTACCCTTACTATTAGTACAAGGATATTCAAATAGGAGAAGGGTCTGATCATTCAGATATATCATTTATAATAATATATTCTTAAATTACCTGTAGCATACGTCCTATAGAAGGTCGTTGTTGTCAATGTAACTTTCGTGTTATTTGTGCTTTCTTCCTGCCAACAGAGAGATTTGTAACTCATGTATGGTCTTTACCATTCGAAATTATCGTAACGTTACAAAAAAGCTCAAACTCTACTCCATTCAGACAATTATTCTGAAATGAATCGTTCAGGCTTCGGCATCATTATCCAGTCCGAAAGAAACTCCAACCTGGTCTTTTTTTGCGGCTTTGTCTAAAATCTCTTCTGCCGTCATTCCAATCCAAAGATTGTCGCGCCGCCATTCAGTGTAGTCAAATCGTGTACTTTTTACCGTTACCAAAAACAGCTCAGTATCAATTGTTCCTAAAGCCTCCCGTAGAGCTTTCATACCAATGCTCATAATCGCGGCAGTTTGTGGGTTTTCATCTTTATACATTGTCTTGTCTCTCCCGATGTCTGTTGACATGTACTTAGGAATGTCTAACATGCAGGTAGTAGGACTTTTCATCTAAAAATTTCCAAATTAGTTGGGTACAGGCGCTTGAGTTTCGTAAATCGCTATTTTTCATAAATAAGCACCCTTTCCCGCAGAACGTTTTCTGCAAACCCAGGCATTCTGTCTTTTTCTCTGTCTTGGGTCAGTGCGTTGACTGTTATCATATCTATGTCTGCACCAATAGCTTCACAGAGGTCATTATATAAGCCGCCAATAATTAAACCGCGCACAACGGAACCTGCAGTATCAACCAAAATGTCCACATCGCTGCCAATATGAATTTCATTGCGTGAATAAGAGCCAAAAATATATACTGCACGTAATTGGTATTTTTGCGCTATTGGAGTAATTAATTTTTGTAAATCATTTATTGAATAGAGCATCTGTATACCTCAAATTTTATTTCGTAGATTCTTTGTAACCGTAAATTCCCACAAAGATTACAAGTATATTTCGCATATCGGCTAAAAAGCCAGGATTTGTTGCCTGTAATTCGCTCATATTGCTTCCTCCTCCAATTATGAACGCGTGCGTTCACAATTCACTTTCAAGATTTACGAACATTGCGCTCGCAACCATAATACTTCAATTGCTGTAACCCACATTTCACAGACTTTTTATTCAAAATTCTCTTTTATTGGGGGTTTCGTCTTTTCACCTTAAATCAATTATCAAAACACCTACCAAAATTATTAGAAAGATGGTTGGTTACGTTTTTAGAGAAAATCACTTGGCAAGCTTCCTCATATGAATTTTTCTTTAAAAATCTTGGCAAGATCACGCTGATTTTTCATTTTTTGACAGCTGCCTGACCATAACATCAATTGCTGCCATATATGACTCTTCACCAGGACGGATATTTACGACAGGTACATCAACGAGTTTTTCAATAAGAGAGGTCAGAATGGGTGCACAGATTATCCCAGATGCTCCTTCTTTTTCCGCACGAACCGCACACAAAATACATTCATCCAGTGTGTGAGCGTTATAGCCTTTTATTGTATAGTCAACTCCATTGATCGCGATCTTCTTTCCTGTAACCCCATCCAGCAAAAACTTCGCTGAGATAATAGCAATACTATGTTCATCACAGGGATCAAATACTTCTGAAATTGCAATGAGTGTAGAAAGCCTTGGATCACGGTCTCCACATGAGATCTTGTACAGAGTGGCAGGAGACACTCCTATTCGCTTTGCAAGCTCACGAATCGTCATGCCTCTGCGTTCAAGCTCATAATCAAGTGCTGGTTTGAATCCGTACCTGATTACTCTGTTTACAAACATCTAAATAACCACTTTTGTCTACTGAATTATTACTGTTTTTCTCCACATACGCGGCAAAAACGGGATTTTGCAGGAATTGAAACACCACACATCAGACAAAACGTAACAGATAATCCACCTTCTCTAGATGCGGTGGGAAGATGTGGTTCAATTACGCCACGTCCAAGAGGCGTCAGCTTTGGCTTCTGGAGATGAATCGAGGTAGCACGTCGTGAATCAACCTCCCGCCTCTCGATTTGAAAAGATATATGAGAAGAAACCGGCTCTAGAGATGTTTGAGGTGTGAATGGCACTTCGACTGCTTCTGGAGGTGGAGCAATCGGCTGTGATCCCTTTTGCTCAGATTGTGTTATTTTTGCAACAGCAAGACGCTCTTCCTCCTCTTCTGCATCAATAATTCCATCTGATACAAAATGTTGTTGTTTTGGCATTGGCCTAGGTTCGACTGTCGGAGTATCCCATTCTCCCTTGCCTTCCTCATACTCACCAGAGATCTTTGCATATTGCTCTGCATCTGCTTGAAGACCAGATGGAATAGTATCAGAAAAATTCTCTTCTGCATCTGCCTGCTCCAAATCTTGTACTGAATCCACCTTCTCTGGAGCACGGCCATTTATTGATGTATACCATGCTCGTGCTTCATCTTCCGGGTTTTCAATAAGCCCTGTAAACAGCAGCCTCATGTGGCGTATCTGGCCTTCGATCAGCACATGCAAAACAAGTATCGGAGTCGTACCTTCATGCTCAAGATCTGCTTTCTTGATCAGATCTGATGGCATCTCCTTTGCAATCGCGCCTTTCCCTCTTGGTGAATTATCAACAAGCATAAACCTTTCACTTGTTAAAATACCAAAAAACGTGTAATCCTTAATTCTGATTCCATCAGAGTAATTGAGCATACTCTCCCCAATGCCCAAAAACTTAAACGGATTGAATGAAGAAGAACGTAACGGTGCTGGAGGATTACCTCCAAGCCCTTTTAAATTATCTAATAATGACATCTCCTGCTACCTCTCTTAACATCTGGGGAATATCTGAAACCTCTCGTGCAACGGGGACACCTTGTGCTTCGAGCCGTTTTATTTTTGATAGCGCATCTCCTTCTCCTCCGGACACAATTGCACCTGCATGTCCCATTCGTTTATCTGGTGGTGCGCTCACTCCTGCGATAAATGCAACGAGTGGAATATCTTTTTCTTTTGCACGTAGAGCCCCTTTTTCTTCGAGGTTTCCGCCGATTTCTCCAAGAAGCACAATTGCTTCTGTCTCTTTATCTTCACAAAATCTGTCAATAACATCAACAAATGTCTGGCCAATAACTTGGTCCCCACCGATACCAACAATAGTACTCTGACCAATATTGCTTTTTGTTAATGCATCAACGACTTCATATGTCAATGTACCAGATCGTGAGACAATGCCTACCTTACCTGGCTTCGTGAGATGAGAAGGTATAATGCCAAGACTGATAGCTCCGGGAGAAATAAGTCCTGGACAGTTTGGACCGATCACTGTACAGTCATTCGCATCTGCAAATGCAACTGCCTTGATCACGTCATGCACAGGAATACCTTCGGTAATTGCAACCACCAGTTCAAGTCCGGCATCTGCACCTTCCATAATAGAGTCCTTTGCAATACGACCGGGCACAAACATCACGCCAACTTGTGCGTCCTGCTCACAAACTGCTTCGCGTACAGAGTTATAGATCGGAACGTCCTCAACAGTCAGTCCCCCCTTCCCGGGAGTTACTCCTGCAACAACGCCTACACTATTCATCTCTTTTGAATATTGTTGCATTCGCTGCAGATGAAATCTTCCCTGATTTCCTGTGGCCCCCAAAACAACAATGTGTGTGTCCTTATCTGCGTATATCATGCACTGTCTCCAGGACGATCTGATCGAGAACCTTGGACACTATCAACGGCATGTTTAATGACATCTTCCGTGCTTTGGTATATAGCAGAGTATCCATGTTTATTCAATATTGCTCTTCCTTCTTCTTCATTTGTTCCTGCAAGTCTGAACATAATCGGATGGGACACATTTGCTGCGATAACACCTTCTGCAACCTCATCACATCGTGTAATTCCTCCAAGGAGGTTTACAACAATGATTTTGATATTTGGGAGTTTTTCAATAACCTGAAGAGCACGCTTTACCCGC
>WRER01000041.1 GCA_009779205.1 Methanobacteriota archaeon
AGCCTCAAGAGTACACACTCACAGCTCAGGTTCAACTGCTACGCAATTTGGAAGCAAAAAACGATGTAAACACAGAATATGAGATAGAGCGCAGTAACCAGATAACTGCAACTGCCAGATTTTCAGTACATGCATCTGTACAAAGGCCGTTTCCATTGCAGCTCGCGCAAGGTTGGAACTTTATCTCGATTCCAGGAGTGCCGGTACCAGGAAGTGATACATTTGCAATTTTTTCACATGTAGATACCAGTGGGAGAAGTATTTGGACATATGATCCAATAAAATGGCCACTTACACAAGGATGGCACACGGTAGGCATTCATGATCCAATATCTCCTCTTAATGGATACTGGATTTACAGTACTGCCAGAGCAACAGTTCTGATTCCTCTGTCAGATAGTATCCCGATGAGTGATGGATCATATACCTCGCCATATGACAAACAGCTCCATATTGGTTGGAATGCAATTGGGCTCTTTGGTGAGTATCAGAGATCTGCAAAAGATGTACTTTCATCCGTAAGCAGGGATTGGACAGTTGTTCTTGGATATGACAGTGCATCTCAGCGATATGACACTTCCATCATAAATGGTGGCTCTGGTGATTATGCTGATAGCAGATTCATGATGCCAGGATCAGGATACTGGGTGTTCATGCAAAACCCAGGAACTCTATTTGGGTAAAAAATACAGGGGCATATCATGGCTCAGTGTGACTATTGTGGAAAAGAGATTCAAACTCTTTCCACATTTACCTGCTCTTATTGCGGCAAAACATTCTGTCCTGAACACCGACTTCCATTTAACCATAATTGCACACATATTGAAGCATGGAAACAGACTCCGCCACCAGGTCAGAAAAAAGCACAACAAAAGGCTGCACGAAATCCAATTAGTACAAGCGCTCTCTCAAGCAGCTATTCTCCTTGGGTAATCATTGCGGGTATTGTCGTCCTGATTCTGATTGGAATTGTAACAGGTATGTATGTGCTTTGATTTCATTACCGCAACCGTTGTCAGTGTAAAATAAGAGGTTCCTATATCTTCTTTCAAGGGTAGCTACTGTTAAGAATCACGCTGCACTTATAATTATTTATCAACCTCATGATAGAGGGAGCAAATGCAAAAATTATTACATATAATGAAAACTCATGTAGCTATCCAGTCCTTTTTACCTATCATGGAGAGCCCTTGGAGGTTATCCAACGTCAACAAATTGATTTTTGCGTAGAAGGATATAATATAAATGCAAGCTAATTGTGTTTGGCAGTAGCACTATGAAGCTGTATCTGGAAACAACATTGTTCAACTATTATTTTGATGTTGAACGCGAAGGTCACGTAGATACCATTCATTTGTTTGAGAAAATCAGAGCAGGAGACTATGAAGCATATTCATCAAATTTCACCATGGGCGAATTACTAAAAGCTCCAGAGCCAAAACAATCTAAAATGTTTGCTTTGATTGATGAATATAATATTTCGATACTTCCAGTCACTGCTGAAGTAACCCGCCTTACTTCCCATTATATTTCAGAAGGAATAATCCCTGCAAAGTTTCGCTTGGACGCAGCACATATCGCCATGGCATCCATAAACAATCTTGACTATGTACTTTCATATAATTTTCAACACATCAACCGTGCCAAAACAAAACTAATGACTGAACGCATCAATCGTGAATTAGGGTATGGAACAATTCTCATCTGTACAGCAAAGGAGGTATTAGACGATGAATAACATTACAAAGAATAGTTCTATTGAAGATGAATTAGACGCAATCCGGATAAAATTGTACGAGCAGACAAAAGATATGACCTCAGAGGAAGAAGCTGAGTTCTATAATAAGATGGCAAAAGAAGGATTGGAAAGACATGGTATTAAACCTCGTTATGCAGAGGGTCCACCTACACAGCAAAGGGCTCGACTATAATATTACGATTATGTGCATAATAAGTGGATAATGGAAGACCGTGTGAAAATCAGATTCTGATTTCGATGTAGTGGAACTTTGTAGAGGAGATTCATGTGTACCTTGCACAGAAACACCTTGCAGAGGAACTGTTCCATTGAAAGTGACATTTAATGCAGATGACAATGGTGTACCAGATACATGGGACTGGGACTTTGGAAACGGAAAGAGAAAAGAAACTCCAAATTAAACTCAAAGATCTCTGGTTTTTATTCCGTCACCAAAAGCAGAGCCATTTTTCAGAGAAACACGGATGTAAGATCATAAATAGCATTCAAGTATAGTACTTGTTATTACACCTTAGACTGTTCCAAAAAAGATGGGGGGATGTCTCGTGGAGTGTTATTTTCGGATGTTGCAAGAATTATTTTTAAACGCGGGGGGACGAATAGCGTATGCTAGGTTTGGTATTGTATTCCTCCTCCTCAGCTGTATATGTATTGGAGCTATTGCAGATAATACAGCATCTAGCATTGTGTATGCTGAACTCGCACCATTAGATCCAGGTTTCGTCTGGAAGATGGATGACCCTCTTACCTCGCCGTATCAATCCGGGGTCATGCCATCTCCAGTATATCGAACAAATCAAAAACTCTTAGAGAGTGAGTTAGAACTAGAGCTATATCAGGTAAATCCAGCACAGAATGCATTGCGAGCGGAAGGACAAAACAGTAATGAACGCCTACCAGCGAGTTTCAGCCTGCGCCAGTATAGTCGTGTTCCACATGTTGGTGATCAGGGAGCATGCGATGCAGGGTGGACATTTGCAAGCCTTGGCTCATTATTATCTTCAGTTCTGCCAAACAAAATTGATCCATTTTCACAAAACCACCTGAAAAATACAAACGGATTTGACTTAGGACCTTGTGGTGGTGGAAATGCTGATATCACAACTGCATATCTCGCACGATGGAGTGGACCTGTCTCTGCCTATGAAGATCCATACTCACCAGCCTCAACGGAGTCGCCAAATAACCTCGATGCCATTGCTCACCTGGAACGGACACTCGTCATTCCAATGGCTAATGATCCAGGTCATCCATCCATCATTGATCTGATAAAAAAGATCATCATGAATGAAGGGGCAATCTACGGAGCTTATTACGCTGACGACGGATTCTATTTTGAATCTGATAGTCTTACAACATACTACAACCCATATCCAATAGAGCGAGACGAATATGGTGTGATCGAAAATGTAACCGGAACATACCAGGGTATGCTTATCGTTGGGTGGGATGACTCAATTAGACGTACAGATTTCAATGTGGCACCTCCTTCACATGGTGCATTCCTTGTTCAAAATTCATATAGCAATAAATGGGGTATGAATGGCTTCTTCTATCTTTCATATTACGATGTTGCATTTAATCAGATGAATCCAGTGGCGTTCACAGCTGCAGGTGTGCGTGACTATGACAACATATACCAGTACGACCCACTTGGAAACACCCAGAGCTATGGCGCAGCAGAATCCTATGCCTTTGCAAATGTCTTCCGTTCAGAGCGCGATGAAGTTATTTCAGGGGTTGGATTCTATTGTACAAATCCAAATGCATTCTATACCATTGAGATCTATGCAAGCTCTGATTACCTCGATTTGGAAACTGCAACGCCGATCTCAGTACAGACTGGATATCAAGGATTGAGCGGATACTATCCAACACAACTCATAAACCCAGTTTCAATTAAAAAACACGATTATTTCGCAGCAGTTATTCGAATGACAACGCCGGGCCGATGGTATCCTGTTGCTGTTGAAGTCCCAATTGAAGGATACTCATCTGGTGCAACCGCAGGACCGCATCAGAGCTATGTATCAAAAGATGGCGCGTATTGGGAAGATTTCGCAAGTCTAGAACTAAATGGCAATGTGTGCCTCAAGGTCTTTACAACAACGTATGCGAAAGATACGATCATGCCATTTCCAAATGGAGTGGGAGGATACTATCCTCCACCCAATGATTTGGATGGAGACGGGAGATATGAAGACATAGATGGAAACTTCATGTTTGACGGAAATGATGTAGAGGTATTCTTCGCAAATCTTGATTTTGCAATGAGCAAACAGCCGGTGTATGCATTTGACTTCGATAAAAGTGGATTTATCGGATATGGGGATGTACAGGCATTATTTGAGATGGTGTGGCGATGACAGCAAAAAGGTATGCAGCGATCTTTCTGTGCTTCATCTGTGTATTTGGATTTGTTACAGGGATCAGTACAGCAAATCCGGTACTATCAGTTCAGCCAGCACAAGGTGTCGTCCCTGTAGGCAATACGGCATCTGTCCAGATCGTGGCAGATAATTTCCAGTTTGGCTTGGCTGGATATACCTTCACGATCTCATCTTCAGATAGAAGTGCACTTGCAATTGGAAGTGCTACATTTCCTGGATGGGCATCCCTCTCTGAAGAAACAAGACTTTCTGATGGCAGCGTGAGGATTAAAGCTGTTGATTTGAATAATGTGATTGGGCCTGGTTCCCACCAGGTCTCACTCGCAGAACTAACTGTATATGGCCTTCAAAATGGACTGGCAAATATTATTATTTCTGTGCAGGTGCTCGACGATGATGTTGGAGGAACATACAATCCCCGTGCCATTTCTGGTCTGATGACTGTTGGAATCGGCCCAGTTCCAACTCTTTGTCCAACGTGCCCAACACCAACACAAACATGGACACCGATGCCAACGGTACCAACAGCAACAAAAACTCCGGCGACTCCAACACCAACACCGACACCCACCTGGACATGGACGCCTGTTCCAACGTGGACTCCTGTCCCAACATGGACACCGGAACCTTCGACGCAGATGGCCCTCTTTACTGGTTGGAATTTCATTTCAATTCCACTACACCTTGCAGACGGGCATAATACTGCTGCGATTTTTTCAAATGTACATACAGCAGGGCGTTCCATCTGGTCATATGATACAAGCGCCAATCGCTGGCATGAACTCACTGCAACTACTATCCTTGAACCAATGCAAGGGTACTGGATCTACTCAGCAAACAACATGCTTGTTCCTTTAACTTACAATCAATATGTCATAGGAGTAAACAGGCCCTTGTTTTCTGGATGGAATGCATTTGGACCATTTGGAACATCACCAATTCCTGCAAACTCAGCATTGTCTCCTGTTATCAGAGACTGGACAACTGTACTTGGATTTAGTGCCCCATATCAAATCTGGGAACCGGCAATTATTCACGGCGGACATGGTCAGTTTTCAGATACCCGTGAATTAATACCAATGAAAGGATATTGGCTCTATATGACGGCTGATGGACGTATTGATATCATTGCATGAGGCGATGATACTGACATGAAACTTCACATCATCCTTACTGTCTCTCTCTTTTTTTTCATCTGTGTCGCAGGAGGAAGTAGTGCAGATGATTCTCTCCCTCTCATGCCGGCAGAGTTTTACGGAACAGTCTCTATTGACAATAGTCCTGCACCTGTTGGAACAATAGTAGCGGCTCTTCTAAATGGAGTTCTGATAGATGAATTCATTATAACAGAAACTGGTGTGTTTGGAGGAAAAGGAATATTTGATAAGCGGTTATCTGTAGTCGTAGAAGGTGCAGGGCCACACATTATTCAATTTCAGGTAAATGGCATTTCTATCGAAGGAATGGAAGAATTTGCTCCGGGAACAAGTAAAAAAGTAGACCTTTTTGTAACCAGTGGCACTGAAAGAAGTACGCCCATACCTACAGCCGTCATTATAGTACCACCTACACAGATAGAAGTACAGCCAATCCTGACTGCAGATCCTTTCGACTCATATAACTCATTCATTCCATATGATCCATATTATCCTGAGCAACCACAGACGTACGATGGATTTCAAGATCAGCGAGTATTTACCTCTGGTGATGAACGTGCACAGCTCATCTGTTATCCTGGATGTGAGATGAGAACAGCTGCTGGAAGCACTGTGCAGCAGGCAACAATTACGCATAAAAGTCTGACAAGTATCCAAACTCCACAGGGCCTTACATATGCAGGATATGGATATGAACTGATACCTGCCAACCTTTCGTTTTTGCCGGATGCAACACTTATTATCCATATTGATGATGAGCTCTTTGATGTCCATCCAATGATCATGCACTATGATACAGAGAGAGGAATATGGACGCATATGCCTTTTTTAGCAGATAGATTTACTGGAACGATACGTGCAGCAATTACAGAAAGCGGGATATATGGCGTAGTTATACAGGAGATGACACCTGCCACAGTAGTGACGCAAGCACCAGTACCACCACCAACAGCGATAGAAACAATCATACCCACAGCTGCTGCAACCACCGCTCCGATTCAAACAAAAATGATTGCACCAGTACCACGACCTTCGGAACAATCAAAGGCAATGTGGTATATTGCAGGAGGAATTCTGTTTCTTATCATTGTCAATATGATCGTATGGGGAGTATATCGTCATTCGAAGAAAGAACGGAAGAAAGATGAGGAATTGTAAGTGAATCTTTCCTCAGTAAAACTTTTCAAAGCCATTACAACGATGCAGAAGGGAAAGTTTGACGCTGCAATTACATTACTTGATAAGCTTATCAAAAAAGAACCAAAACAGGCAGAATTGTACAATCTGAAGGGAACCTGTCTTTCTAAACTCGGCAGAAATGAAGAAGCATTAGAATGTTATGAACAAGCTATCGCTCATTCGGATACATCTGCAATGTACTGGAACAATAAAGGTCTTGTACTACAGAGCCTTGGAAGACGTGATGAAGCAAAGACTGCATTTGAACATGCATTATGTCTTGAGAAAGATCATTTTCTTGCAACATACAATCTTGGAAACCTCTTCATTGATACAGATCCGAACC
>WRER01000042.1 GCA_009779205.1 Methanobacteriota archaeon
CACTAATCGGTGCCCGAGCATCTGCATGGGCAGGAGGAAGCCATATCGCACTCAGCGGAAGCACTCCTGCTTTTGTTCCAAAGCCGAAAAAGAACAGAAGGCCAAGAAGGAAGATATCATTTGAAGAAAACAGGCTGATATCTATCTGAGAGACATCCAGCGTTCCGGCGATATTGTACAGAACAAATGCACCATAGACAACAAAAATAACTTCTACAATACTGATTCCGAGATAGATATACGTGGCCTTAATTGCCCGTTTTGTCCTTCCATACAATATTAAAAATGCACTCGTGACGGTAACTGCCTCGAGAAAAACGAGCATAACAAGAACATTATACGTGCAGACCATCCCGCACATCATCCCAACAAGAAGGAAGTAGATGATAAAAAAAGTGGCATCAAAATCTGTCTTCTTTCGATAAATAAAAGAATGCAAAAGAACGAGCGTACCAAGAAAAGTGACAAGAGTTGCTATAAACATTCCAGGAGCATCAAGCACAATCGGTCCAAAAAAAGCAACTTTGCCGCCAAAGTACAGCAGGGACAAAAGATAGGAAAAGTTCAGGAAAAACAAAAAAAACATGCAGCAGAGAATAAATGCCTTCTGAATTGGTTCTGAAAATCGAAGTAATAAATACACGATCACCGCACCAAGAATGGGAAAAAGCACCGGTACCAAAGCAAAATAATCAGACATCAGTCTTCCTCCTTACAA
This sequence comes from Methanobacteriota archaeon, assembly GCA_009779205.1. GTDB lineage: Archaea > Halobacteriota > Methanomicrobia > Methanomicrobiales > Methanospirillaceae > Methanofilum. The sequence goes on from WRER01000042.1 coordinate 719, forward strand.
TGAAATGTAACATGGAACAATAATTCGTTAAACATGATAAAATTTCTCATACATCTCACTCAAAACGATCTCATCGCTTTCAGGATACCTTCAAAAATTGCTTCGGGCTTTGGTGGACAGCCAGGTATTCGAACTGTTACCGGAATTATTCGCTCAACCGGCCCTGCAATAGAATAATTCTCATCATCAACCAGAACACCACCTGAACACCCGCATGCTCCCATTGCAACAACCCGCTTTGGATCTGGTGTCTGAGCATATACCCTCTCAAGAAATGGCTTTGTATGAAGAGGAACCGGCCCGGTAACCAGTAAAATATCTGCAAACCGAGGAGATGCCACAAGTTTGATCCCGAGCCTCTCAATATCATATCTGGGTCCTGAACATGCCAGGATCTCAAGGTCACAGCCATTGCATCCTCCTGCATGAGCATGATAGACCCAGGGAGACTTTTTCATAAAAATCTTTGACAAACTCATATAAACTTCCTCGGATAGGTATTCCACTCTTTACTCATCTCTCTCCTGCATGAAATACAGGTACGCAGATACTTTTTCATATCCTCTCTGACGATTTCAGCAGCATCTGGCTGGAGATGTTCAAGAGTCCGCTGTGATACCACCTCAAGAAACTTTTCAGATACCGGAAGAATCTCCCCGCAGACTGGGCATTTCTGCAATGGAAGAGTCGTTTCAATGCTTTGACTCTGCTCATCAATAGTATGAGAAAGACAGATATGTCTGACAATACCCTTTGATATTTCAGGAATCTCTTTGCTGTCAGTAATTCCAAAAAAATACATATTATCCGGCACATTATCTGGAATTTCAGACTTAAAAGTAAAATCAAGAGCTCCTTCCGGGCATATATCCGCACATCTGGCACAGAAAATACATCGAAGCGTATCAATGGACATTGTTCGAATAGCGTCTTTATCTGCAATACTGGTTGCACCACTTGAGCAGCGCTCATTGCAGGCTCCACATCCTGTGCAAAGATCACTATTACGCTTTGGAAATCCTCGCGAAGCAGGAGCAATGAAGCCAAATAATCCATCTACCGTAGCAGGCTTCTTATACAGCCAGCTGAGAAGCGATCCGAACGCCCGCATCTGTGATACTTTTTTCATAGCACATACCTCTGTACAACTGCGAGAATAACCGCGATAATCGAAAGAGCCAGGGGAACCTTTAAAAGCCACCTTGTCGCCTGATCAATCCTGAACCTGCTGAATAATGAGTGAACAATCGCAAGCATCAGAACGGTGGCCCCAATTCCAGCCAGGAAAATAAACCATGCTGCAAGACCGGTCGCCGGTACCCACAAAAAGAGACCTGCAAAAAGAGCCACCAGAACAAAGAGCATAATAATTTTGGTTGCATCAAGCAATCCGAGCAATTTTCCATTATATTCGGTAGTCAACCCGCTTACAATCTCAGATTCTGCCTCTGATATATCAAAGGGTTTCATATGCAATTTGACAAGAATAGCGAGAAATAAGGCGATTGCAGCAAACGGGTTTGTAAGGATGTGAAACCCCATCATCTCTTGAATAGAGAGCGTATTATATGAAATGGCTAGGGCGAATGTTCCAAGGATGAAAGGAAGTTCATTTGCGAGCAAAAGCTCAACTTCTCGAACCCCTCCAATAACTGAAAAAAGGGAACCGCTGGCAATTCCTCCAACAATCTCAAACAACAGCTCACCCATAAGCAGATAGAACAAAATTACGAGAGAAAATGGATATACATAGGCAATTCCGGCAACTGGGACAAAGAAGCATGCTGTAAATGCACACAGAAAAGCAAAGACGGGGGAAAGAATAAAGAGAGAACGTGCAGCTGTTGGAATGATGGTCTTTTTTGAAAAAAGTTTCAAAATATCGTAAAGAGGTTGAAGAACCTTGGAATGATTAATATCATGCAAGCTTTGAGGAACAATTATAAGAGGTCCTCTTCTTCCCTGGATTCTGGCATTTACTTTTCTGAAAAAAAATGAGAGAAAAATACCACAGAAGAAGGCTATTATGGGATTTAACCAAAAGGGATCCATTTATTTACCACCTCTTTTAATTCTCTCCCCGCTTTCATTTGTTTTCGAACTTTTTTGAATGATTATCTCTTTGTTTGCCTGTACAACTGTTGCTCTATCTGTACAGGAAAAACAGGGATCTATACTACCGATAACAACCGGAACATCTGCAATATTGCCACCCTTTATGAGTCTGAGCAAGATTGGTGCATTTGGAAATGTTGGAACCCGAAGACGCACAAATTCAGGGGTATTTGTTCCATTTGAAGCGACATGATAGAGAAGTTCTCCACGAGGAGGTTCAGTTTTTGCAACGCCTTCTCCACATGGCAGTTCAGACATCGTGGAAACGATTGGAGAGGATGATGGCACAGATCGTAAGATATCGCAACATTGTTCACAGATATCTAAAGAAACCATGAATTCCCTCATTCTAACCTTTAGTCGAGCCAGAGAATCAGCACCATTCTCAGTTATCACCTCCCAGCTGACATCTTCGTACGCTGCATAAGGAAACTGCTTTCGAACATCAAATGGATGTCCACTTCCCCTTACAAGAGGTCCGACTGCTCCATATGTTCGTGCATCAGCAGGGCTGAGATGACCAACATTTTTAAGTCGATCTATCAGGATATCATTTGCAAGATACTGCTCAAAGAACTCAGAAACCGATGCCTTCAGACTTTTCAGTCTTGACCGGATAAAGTCTGCATGAACAGGGGTGATGTCAATTTTCACGCCTCCAAGAGTCATTGCTCCATGGCTGATGCGCTGTCCGGATATTACTTCAAGACTGTCAAGGATCTCCTCCCTGAGCCTGAGTGAGTGCATAAGCATGGTTTTAAATCCAGTCAGCTCACCCAGCAGACCTATTGCAAGCAGATGACTTTTCATACGTTCCAGTTCGCCAAGCAAGGTTCTGATATAGTTCGCCTTTTGTGGGATCTCAATTCCTAAGATATTCTCAACTGCCATGACGAATGTCAGGGTGTGGTGAACATTACAAAACCCGCAAATCCGTTCTGAAAGATAGATATCTTTGTAATAGTCCCTCCGTTCCATGAGTTTGATGATACTGCGATGATTAAACCCAAGTTTTAGATCAGCATCTATCACTGTTTCATCTTCTACTGACATCTTGAGGAAATTGCTTTCAATCAGAGCAGGGTGATATGGCCCGTACGGGACGACCGAAAGTGGTTGAATAAAAATGTGGTCGCTTGGAGGTTTTTTGGGAGAGTCGGTATTGATCCTCTTTGACTCAGGATTTTGCTCTAAATCGGGTTTGGCATGTGTGTCATCCCAGTTCAGGGGAAGCCAAAGATGCCTTGGGTCTGGATGATCCTCCACTTTAACGCCCAAAAATTCAATTATTTCACGCTCAGCCCAGTCTGCTTGGGTAGTAATGGGAGTGAGTGAAGGAATTGTCGGTTCATTTCGTTTTACGAGGGCTCTAAGCAGGAGATAGCGACTTTTTGCTTCATCATCGAAACAAAAATGGTAATCAAGCTGAAATCCAAAGACTCCACGATCGACACCTGATGCGTACATTAACCGCGCCCCTGAGTTCATTAGGTCAGTTACCTCAGGTATTAGGTTTTCTCTTGAAACATCCTGAACTTTAAAGAGATCTGACTGTTTACTCATCCTTAACTCTCCCGAATGGCGATTCAAGGCTATATAATTCACTTTCATTGAGGTAGAGTTCATTTACCCCACAATTGAAGTTATCATCTATCTTTCGCGACTCCGGGATAAGCGATGGGATGATGACTGCGAAGAAGATATAAAATGATATCAATGAGGCGAGCTCAGCAAAGAGGAAAAGAGGAATGATTGACCCCTCTACATCATAAAATGCAACTGCTCCAACGACACTGATCATGAGAATTATCATAGCGATAACGACGGTTGGCTTCATCAACCCCTCTCCCACTTTTCAATAAGTGAATCAACTGGTGCGGTTCTGAGAAGCCGCATTCCAAACTCATCAGGAGAGATTCCAATAGATAATGCGAGGATCTCTGCCAGATGGATGATTGGAATATCAAATTTGTATCCAATCTCACTTTCCAGCGTTTTTAGTGTCCGCTCAAACTGATCATAACAACCGGAACAGACGATAACAAAAGCGTCAACATTGAGTTTTTTTATCTCTTCCAATTTCTTTTTTGCCAGTTCATATGTAGCATATTCACGATCTGCAAGATTTGCCTGAAGCCCACAGCAGATCTGCTCTGTACTGTAATGCACAACTTCAGCTGTGAGTGCTTCTGCAAGTGTGTTAAAGTACTTAACCAACAGCCCCTCCTCAAAGACTCTCAAGTGACATCCTGGATGAAGTGCAATACGAATATTGACTTTCTGCCCTGCGTTTTTAATTTTTTCAACTCCAATATCTTCACAAAGCACCTGAAGAAGATGCCTGACCCGAATTGAAGCATGGTACTGATTATTGGTAGCCTCCAGGTAGTCATTGACCATATTGAGTTTTTCAGGGTTTTCTTTGAGCGTTTTATTTGCTTCATACAAGGTGACATAACATCCATTACAAGAAGCAATGAGGTCACGGCCTGCCTGCTCAGCCTGAAGGAGGTTATAGGATGCCAGCGTCAGCCAGACCCGCTCGTCTACTGACATCCATACTCCTGCACGGGGACAGCAGGTGCTTTTGGTGACATATGTCACATCAATGCCAAAATGAGGTAATACTTGCATAATCGCTGACTCTGCCCATGGCATCTTCACTGGCATGACACAGCCTAAGAAGAATGCATATCGTGCAGCATAAGATGCATGGGATGAGTTTGTCAGGGCATTATCTGGTATTGTCATCTGATAGATACTCCATGGTATCGAGATCAAGCCCGATTGCTTTATCAACTTTCATTGCTTTAATGAGCGTTCTAATATCATTTGCAGCTTCTGGGAATTGGTGAGCAGTTGGGGGAACAGGACTAAGCCCGGCTTCTTCTCTGCACTTCAATGTCTCTTCAGTTATGGGATATAAAAGCCCTATCGAAAAATGCCTGATTAACTGTGGCTTAACTCCTAATGGAAGATTGATTTTTATCGGTCGTCTCCAGGGAAAATACTGATTCATTTGTATCACACCTGTGGATTTCTATTTTCAGAGCGTACATCAAATTTAATCGCTTTTGCAGAGCAAATTTTGAAACAACTGGGATCTCCATCGCAGAGATTACATTTTGACATGGCTTTCAGACCACGTTGTATCTGAGGAATTGATATTGGGCAAGCCCAAGTGCAGGATTTACACCCGATGCATTGCATTTTATCAATTGAGACAATCCCGGTTGAAGGGTCTTTTTGCGTTGCTCCTGTAGGGCATGCTGCCATACACATTGGATCTGCGCAGTGGTGACAGTGTATGCGTAAAAATTCGCCATCTGGTCCAATAATTACCTTACAAAAGGATAAATCGTAATTGTAGGTGAAATAATTTTTAAAAGAACACGCGGTCATACACTGTCTGCATCCAGTGCACTTTGAAGGATCATGGAGAGTAACCTTGGTGTTTGGATCAGTGGGCTGAAATTTCGGTCTGCTATCCTGCCTGGAGTCCTGGATGTGGTGGTCCGTCGTTGATGATGACATTTTTTCATTCAAATGGTATGAGAAAAGTCTCTCAAAAGACTATTAAAAATACAATAGACGTGGAAATGCAATAACTCTTTCGTATGTATTAGAGTACTATATCAATGTTCGAGATGTTAATTTTTTTCAACACCCCCTAATGCTACGTGTGTCATATTTAGGGGTAGTTCATTATAGGAGTTATGCAAAAATAAACATATCTTAAACTTTCGCTAACTTCAAATAATAAACTAATGTGACTTAATAAAGTATTATGATATACAAGCATGCAATTTTGTGTAAGTCCTATGTCCTATAATACTGGCTTTCTCTGTGGCACTGGTACTATA
>WRER01000043.1 GCA_009779205.1 Methanobacteriota archaeon
AAGAAAAAGGCAGAAGCACTCTCTGCAGATATCAAAAAAGAATTACATGCAACAAACATCTCTGAAACCGCGGATAAAAGTCAAAATAATGGCTCAATAAAGAAAAATACATAATAATTAGGTCGCCAAAACCAACCTTACAGCAAAAGGCATATACAGCAAAGAATCCTTAATAACCAAAAACGCAGAAAAATCCCATTTTCGTGCAATGCTGACCTACCTGCCTCCTGCCGCCGGCAAGCACGGCGGAGGCACGGTCACAACTGAATAGTAACCCTCGTTCTTTAATTTATACTTGGCGCAGAAAATCAAGCCTTATCCGTAATAACTCTAAATAAAACGCCTTTTGAACCTTTGGCATTACAGCGAGAGTTCCTATGGTTTCTGGAATATCGTCAATAATTTTTTTTATCATATCCATATCGACACCATTTATAAAACGTAAAGTGGCAGCACTACAATCTGTATTCCCACCACACATAATAAAAGTGAAAGGGTTCATTTTTTGACCTTCATTGTCAAGGCCAGTATACTTATAGGCACACAAGTGATTTTTATAAGCATCTTCTTTCATTGCTTTTTCATCATCCATGCGCTTTTCCATTTGTGCCAAACTACGCTTATTGAAAAAAGCATTACCGTTGTCATAGACAGGGGCTAATGTTGATTCCCCACTTTTTTGATCAATAAGTATCCCCCAGTTACCATTATTGCGGTCATTATTTCCGATGAAAGCATCTATGACAAACATATCCCAAAAACGATCAAGCACACCTGGAATAGTTTGTAAGTCCTCTTGTCCATTAATGGTGTCAAGAACTTCTTCAAGCAGTGTTTCTGACCCGGTACCTGAATAGGACTCCAGGTCGCTGGACATAAAATTATTTTTAAGGTCATGGAATGGAATGAGCAGTTTGACTGGCCACAATGAGCGTATTCCCTGTTCCGGACTACCATTCCATTCCCGAGTGAAGTCTTTGCAGGCGACAACCACCTTATTTTTTCGTGTACCAAGCAAAGTTTCATGAACGGGAATATTGAGGGCTTCATATATCTTTGAACCTATATATTCACTAAGTGGACTAGTTGTATATGATATTTGCGGATTTATCAAATCACGTGTCGTTTTAGGATATTTAATCATCCAGACTCCAGCATTAAGTATAACAGCATCTTTTGCCCCGGCATCGCCTCCGTAAAAGATGCTCTTGGCAGCTTGGGTTTCATCGAAATTAATAAGTTGGAGCATTCTCGTTTTCCTCTCTCCCTCATTCCTCTGTTCATAATGGTAGTGCAATGTAATAGGACTTACGCACTTTTCAGGATATACCATGGTGATGAGATGGTAAAAGAGAACATTTCACCTCTGAGTATTTCATCATTTACCTCTTTTGGCCTGTTTTTTTGCCATTGGCTGAATATCCTGATCTTTCAAGACCTTCTCAAGAGACCAGCGGCCTCGGCCAAACTCTTCTCCTAATATCTTGATCGCGTTCTGCTTTGTTTTTCCGGATGTTATCAGTTGGTCAAAGCGAATCTTTACATTTTTCTTATCTTCCTCTGTCCAAGACGTGCCCTGGTTCGTTTTTTCCTCGATCTCTGGGTTCCTTAGTGTTGGCAGGAGATATCCTGGTTCAATACGTTCCATCTCTTTGAGCTTTGTGGTGAAAATCGAAGGAGAGAGCTCGAAGCCTATCGCCTGGCGGTTCAGACCGATAGCAACTTTTGCTGTTGAAAAACCTCCCAGAAACATATCACATACGAGATCATTTTCATTGCTGCTGTATTGCATCATTTTCACAAGCAGGGCGGTTGGTAATTCGTTCTTGTTCTTTATCTCTCCTGGTTTGTATTCTCGGTTGATAACCCAGACATCTTCACGATCCTGATAGTTCAATGAGCCATCATTGGCATCCTTTTCTGTAAGACCGAATCGAGATTCCAGATTGAAAGTTCTCTCCTTCCCTGGCTTTTGATAATACAGAATGTGATAATGAGAGGAAACATATTTTTTGCGAGTATATACTCCAAAATTGTATTTCCAGATTATGTGATTAATCTCTTCAAGCGTGGTCTGCCAAAGAGCAGAAAGAATATGGTGGAGGTTTGTATACCCAGAAACAATGTAAATAGATCCGCCTGGCTTCAGAATCCGTTCCGCCTCTTTTATCCAGTTTAAACTAAATTCACCATATTCTGATGCAGGAACTTCAACGTACCCTTCAACAACAAAAGCCTCATTTCGATTATAGTGTTGGTGAAGCTTATCACCATTGATACCATATGGGGGGTCGGTAATGATAAGGTCGATAGAATTAGATTTTATATGTTTTTTTGCCCCGGATATGCAATCTTCATTGTAGTATGTGCCTGTAGTTATCGTATCCATTTTATGTTTCATAATGAGCAGTTTGTTTGTGTATGGCGAATTGCGGATAGGTATAGTGAATGTGTATCGGCATTAAGGCATATTGTTTGTCGTATGTAATATTTGTGGTGCCGTCTTCTGAATCTTTAAATCTCAAACCCAATCACCCCAAGTCTTTTTACCATTCACAATTGGATTCAATGGACATCTGCCTGTCTAACTAGGAAGCAAGCACAACAAACAACAAAATTGCACATTGTAGAAATGCGAGGGAAGGGATTTGAACCCTCGGACCCCTGCGGGACCGGATCTTAAGTCCGGCTCATTTGGCCAAGCTCTGAAACCCTCGCGCGAAGTATTACCCTACATCATTTGCACTCATCACATATCAATAGCGCGAGTTTTCTATCGAATCTCAATATCTAAAAAATAGGAGAGTTGTACGTTGAATGCTTTTGATTCTATCCAGCGACCTGTGATACAACCCCTGTTGCCATGTCATAATACAAACCTGCAACTGAAATTCTCCTATCAGCGAGTGCTGCACGTATAATTGGGTAATTACGCAGGTTTTTTACCTGAAGGCGGATATTTTCCTTCTCCAGTTCACATAGCCATTCAACTTGAGCCGCCTCTTCACTTGGATATGGCATACGTTCTGACAAAGTTTCATAGGCCTGCTCTCCATTGATTACCCAGCCCGGAATAAATACATCATCACTCTTTGAACCGACATATGAGAAGAAACCGTCACTTGCCATCCGCTCTGATCCGTGATTATTAGCAATGGCTTTAATTGCGCCACAGCACCCATGTCCAAGCACAGCAACGGTCGTGACACCAAGATGGCGCACCGCATATTCCATCACCGTAGCCAGATTCCAATCTCCTGGAGGAACCATATTTCCGATATTTCGGTGAATAAAGATATCACCAGGATTTGCTCCCAATATCAATTCTGGCGGAACACGAGAATCTGCACAGGCAATAACAAGAGTATGGGGACTCTGCCCTTGCAGACAGTATGTAAAATCGCTCCCATCCTTAAATACATCTGATACAAAGCGTTTATTTCCTTCTAGCAATCTCTCAACAGACATAAGTATCTCCTATATTACAATGAACCGTATCAGTAAAAAAGATGTGGATACACCTGTGAACTCAGGTGCTTTATGTGTAGTGTACAACCCTCTGCTGGCATGGTTCCCCTCCGACTGGAGATGGATAGATACCAGTAATACAGCCAGCACATAGATCTGCTTCTGCAATGCCAAGTGCATTCACCAATGCATCAAGAGAGACATAATGAAGCGATGTTGCGCCTATTTGTTTACAGATGCCATTACAGTCTTTTGAACTTCCAATCAGCTCGCCATGGGTTGGCATATCAACGCCAAAATAACATGGGGCCTTGATAATAGGAGAACCGATGCGCATATGAACTTCTGCTGCACCGGCATTTCGGACAGATTCCACAATCCGATGGGATGTTGTACCACGTACAATAGAATCATCAACCAAAATAATCGCACGATCTTTTATATGCTTGGAGATCGGATTGAGTTTTACCCGAACAGCTCTCTCTCGCTTTTCCTGAGTCGGCATAATGAATGTTCTTCCCATGTAGCGGTTCTTCATAAGACACTCAACAAATGGAATGCCTGAGTGCTCCGAGTACCCAACAGCATATGCCGTTCCAGAATCTGGAACCGTACAAACTGCATCAGCATCAGCCGGAGCTTCCTCTGCAAGTGACGACCCAATAGCGCGCCTCACATCATACACCAATGCTCCATCAATGATCGAATCTGAACGAGCAAAGTAAATGTACTCAAAAATACAATGTGCAAAATGCTCTGCCTTTGCACACTGACAAGAACGAATTGTTCTGCTTTGATCGATGTGAATCATCTCTCCTGGCAGGATATCGCGCTCGAATATTCCACCGATTCCTTCGATGGCAACACTCTCAGATGCGACGATAATCTCACCATATGCAGTTTTGCCTAACCCAAGTGGGCGAAAACCAAAGGGGTCGCGAAATGCGTACAGTTCGCCATCAATGAGAAGTACAACTGAATATGACCCCTCAATGATGTGCATGCACCGGCGAATCGCATGTTCGATAGTGTGATCCTGCAATAGTTCGTCAATAATAATCTTTGAGATAATCTCTGTGTCAGAAGTCGTCAGAAATATCTGGCCTTTTCCTTCAAACATATCACGAAGTGCAGTATAATTCGTAATATTGCCGTTATGCGCGAGGGCAACATGATGGTTTTTGAAGGTAAAGAAAAGAGGTTGGATATTATCAACAGAGTTGCATCCTGTTGTTGGGTACCGTACGTGCCCAATACCAACAGCTCCTTTCAAACCATTGAGAATATCTTCATCAAAGACGGATGCAACAAGACCCTGGGCGCGATGACACATCATCGGACCATAATCTGTTGTTACAATGCCTGCACTGTCTTGGCCTCGATGCTGAAGCCCATACAGAGCATAATAAAGAGAATATGATACGTCGGCAGAACTCACAATGCCAACGATACCGCACATAATAAAACCAAATTTTTTGGGGGGTGTTTAATGGGTTGCAACCTTTGGACGTTTATTGATCCAACGGTAACTCCGAATTCGGCTGCTGCGTCCAAAGCCACAAGATGCGCAGATCTTGTGACGTTTGTGAAATGACATTTTTCCACAGCGCCTGCATGTAATATGTGTCTGCGTCTGGCGCTTACCTCGTGATGGTGTACCCTTTGACATGAATCACTCCTATCAGTGTTACTTTCAATTTAAAAATACAGATTATTCTACGGGGAAATGTAAATCACATTATCGCCACGGATAATGATAGTTCCTACTTGTTTCATCTCCCCATCAATCATCTCCTCAGCTCGGTCAAGAACGAGGTTCATGTGTACGTCATATCCTTGAAGCACGCCATGAATCTCACGTCCACCTTTTAAGGAAACAAGTACTGGTTCGCGATTCAGGACCTGGTCTAAAATATCTGAAGGTCTTTTTGTCATCTTCTTTCCTGTCTGATTTGTACAGGCAGAATCCCAGCCTGCCTGACCGCCGTGGCGGGCAAGCAGGTACAATCAGATCTGCGTGCCTGTCATTTTCTTTCGTCTCTGACATGATGCCATAGACGAGAAGTTTGTCATTATTATATGTACGAGTCATACTTAAACGATTCCTATACTCTCCCATTCTATCCTTCATCATCATAATGTAACTCTCCCATCAGAAGCAGAAATGCACACCAGTAGTGAGTAATGGAGAATAAATAGCAGAGGTAACAAATTATAGTTAATTATGGTGCAGATCGGACTTCTTGGTTGCGGCAATGTAGGGAAAATCGTTGCCAATCATCAAGAAGGCTTCACAATCGTTTCTATTTTCGATAAAGTTTTTGATTCTGCCGCAGAGGTTGCAGCCATCGCTCATGCAAAACCATATCATGACTTTGAAGCGTTTATTCATGATCCATTTGAGCTATGTGTGGAAGCCGCCTCTGTAGAAGCAGTGCAGACATATGGATGTCGGGCACTTGAATGCGGCAAAGACATAGTGATCTTAAGTGTGGGTGCCTTGGCAGATTCCAACTTCCGCAAAAAGATCTGTGATACTGCACGGGCACATAATAGGAAGATCCACGTACCAAGTGGCGCGATTATGGGGCTTGATAACCTCAAAATAGGCTCTATCTCAAAACTTCATTCTGTAACCCTTCGTACAACAAAATCTCCAAGCAGCCTTGGAGTTACTGCTGATACTCGAACATTGCTGTTCTCTGGAAGTGCAACCGAATGTGTGATGCATTATCCAAAAAATGCAAATGTTTCCATTGCACTCGAACTTGCAGCAGACCATGATGTGTACGTCGAACTCTGGGCAGATCCTGCCGTATCAAATAATACACATGAGATAATCGTGTCTGGCGAGTTTGGAGAAGTATACACTAAGATAACAAATGTCCCCTCTCCAAATAATCCGGCAACAAGCTATCTTGCCGCACTCTCCATTTTGGCACTTCTTAAAGCATATGACGATCCGCTGGTTATTGGTACGTAAACGCTTAGAATTTCTATTCACAAGCATCTAGCCCCAATATTAACTCACCAGTAAAGTCACTCGCTAAATTTGGTTACACCCACCTTTAAACACACTTCCCTTCTCGCTTTCTTCATTTAAAACTTGTACTTAGGGCAACACTTTGCAG
>WRER01000044.1 GCA_009779205.1 Methanobacteriota archaeon
AATAACCAGAGAAACTCCAAAAGTCTATCAAACGCTTCCGTACCCTGAGGTGAAAGGTCCACAGGCAGATCTGAATGGAGATGGATTAATAGATGATTTCGATGGAAATGGAAAGATAAATGCAGCTGACATACAGCTATTCTTTAAAGCATATACTGGTGGACATCTAAGCGAGACTCCACTATTGTATGATTATAATAAGAATGGACAACTTGATCTACAAGATATTATAGTATTTTCTCAATTATGGAGTAAATTAGAAGCATTTGAGATGATGTCAGGAGATGAATGAACATGATGCGTAACAGAATTATGATAAAAATTTTTACTGGACTCCTCCTCCTACTTTGCATAGGAGGAGTTCATGGTGCAGTTATAACCATTGATGGTACTGCACTTGCAGGAAACTCTGAAAAAATCAGTGTATCACTCGATGAAGCACAAGCTGGCCTTGCAGGATATAAAATCCAAGTGACATTCAGCAACCCAACAGTTGAGATAACAAAGGTTGAATTCCCGTCATGGGCCGTGCTAAAAAGTGATGATCCAAAGCCACCTACAACATCTGTAGTTCTGACAGCAGTTGATCTCCAGTCAGAAATCCAGCCAGGAACAAGAGATGTTGACCTCTTCACGGTGGAGATTCAGTCAGATGGATCAGGGCATCAGATGCAATTGGATGTAAAAGAACTCACTGATCACTCAGGCAATCCAATTCCAACAGCGGTCGAAGGTGGATCAGGCTCGCATGTTTCAAAGCCACCAACAACACAACCAACAGCTGTGCCAACAACACAACCAACAACACAACCAACAGCTGTGCCAACAACACAACCAACATCTGAGCCAACAACACAACCAACAGCAGAGCCAACATCTGAGCCAACAGTTGTGCCAACACCAGAACCATTAGCTGCTGCCTTCACATTTGAAGATACGAGATCATTTTATATTGCACCTACAACCTTCCACTTTGAAGATCAGTCTACTGGAAATCCTGAGGCATACTTCTGGAAGTTTGGAGATGGAGAGACATCTGTCGTCCAGAATCCACAGCATACCTATAGAAAACCAGGATTATATACCGTTTCATTAATTGTTTCAAAAGGAAGTGAAACAAGTACGGCAACATCAGACACCGTTATCCACATCATAGAGCCTCGACCAATTCCAATCCCACGTCAAAATGGTATCCTGGCTATCGGATCAATACCACAGGGTGCAGATATTTATCTGAACGGTGCTTACTACGGCCAAACTCCAATTCGTATTCCGAATTTGACTCCAAATAGATATCAGGTTCGCCTGGTCAAACCAGGGTACCATGACTCAGTGACAACAATTCCTGTCTTTACTCCAAGCAGAGAAGGAGTAAACGGACCTGTGCCATCTTATGGCTCTGTAATTCTCCTCAAAGCAGTACCTCCAAATGTCGGCAAAATTGTAGCCGAACCATCATGGACTGGATCTGCCTATATCGTGACGTATCCAAAGGAAGTTGACATATACTTCGAAGGTATGGATGAGCCAATAGGCTCATCTGATGTCATGATCACACGCATTCCTATTGGTGAGTATAATATCACACTGAAACGAGATGGATTTGCAGATTGGCCCGGACAGATTAAGGTTCTGACTGGAAAGACGGTAATGCAGGTCTATCACTACGATTACCCAACCTATGGGCAGGTTGCATCTGAATACTTCGATCAGCCGGAATTTGCAGAGGAAAGCGAATAATGCGCTACATTCCTGCCATACTTCTCATCTTTTTCTGTGCAGTGCTCAGCGCAGCTGGAGTCTCAGCAGCTGAAATTTCCGCCGAAGATATTGTCTGTCTTCCTGGTGAGGAAAAAGTAGTTGAAGTCTGGCTATCAGATGCTCCTACCGGCCTTGCTGGATATATCATGACACCTGTTCTTCATGGACCCGTCATAGCAGACATATCTTTCATCCCTTCTGAGCAATTCGCACTCTTTGCTGTCGATCCTGATACTCACACGGTATCCGCACTCGACCTCAATGACGCCATAACTTCAGGAGCTGCTCCCTTCCTGCTTGGTACACTCCATATCTTGGCTCATGAAGCTGGAGAATGTGCACTGTACTTTGACATCGCAGAAATGACTGATGACATGGGAGAACAAATCGTGGTTGCCCAAACCGGCATCATAATCCATGTCAATGCAGAGGAGAGGCCATCATCCATAATCGGGCTTCTAGCTCACCCATAACTTTTTTAGCCTATTTTTCGGCAGTTATAACAAAACGCCTGCCACGTGTCTGCGAAGAGAAAGAGATCGACAATTCACCACATACACCAAAAGGCAAACTGAAAGTACTTCCATAGGAACCTGCTCAGCCACCTAAGCTTTATTCACTCAGATTGAAACTAGTAAGATATGTGTACTGTACATGAGGAACAGAGCTCCTCTTCATCACAGGAGGGTATAGCAAACCATCAATCTGTCCCGGAACTCATGGAAATACTTACGTCATGCATGGAAAATGTAATAGCCAAACTCAGCGTTGCACAGACTGAAGCACTGATTCAGGAGATTCTAAACGCAGAACGTATCTATGTATTAGGAGCTGGACGATCTGGGTATGTTGCAAAAGCCTTTGCTATGCGCTTGACTCACCTGAAGCTGGATGCATTCGTTGTTGGAGAAACAGTAACTCCTGCATTCAGTCCAAGAGACCTTCTCATTGCATTTTCAGGCAGTGGAAAAACATTGTCAACGGTCGAAGGCTGCCAAAAAGCAAAAGAGATCGGTGGCAGACTCTGTCTCATCACTGCACAGGAAGACTCACCACTCGCACGGCTCTCTGACTGTATCGTCGTGCTTGACACAGACACAACTCATAACGCAGAAGATGACTTTGCGATCCGCCAGCTCACTGGAAAGCATCGATCTATGACAGCACCCATCGCCCCCATTGCGACCCTCTTTGAGACAGCAGCACTCATCCTCTCAGATGCTACCATTGCTGCAATTATGGAAATGAAACACAGAAACATCGATGATGTAGAACGAAGATTCCCAAACCTTCAATGAAGTGAGGCAGGTATGAGCATTCGCAAATACTTCCAATTTCGAAACTTTAGAGAACTCCAACCTGTCGATAAGATTATCACCATATTTTCATATGTCCCGGTTCTCTGTTACCTGCTAGTGGCACTCCTTCTCTCTGTACTTGCGCTTTTTTCGTTAATTAATGCTGGAAATCTTATATTTCATGTGTTTGGAAATCTGGAGAGCGTCACAGTTGGAGTGTATCAAGCTTTTGAAATGTATCATGCAATTCACGCCATTCTGTTAACTGTTATCATCATTGAGTTGTTTGAGACAGTAACGATCTACCTGCGTACAAAACAAATTCCAATACTCATACTGTTACTGGTTGGACTTACCGCAATGATTCGTCATATTCTCATCTTTAGCTTCGATGAGGTAGAGGCAGTAGATATGGCTGCAACAGCAATCGTGATACTCGTGATTGTATGTGGAATATATCTGCTCAAAAATAACTCCAACGTGACAGAAACAGAGGAGAGAATCAGTGAAAAAGCGAGTCAAGGAGAAGAAAATAAACATGAGCAGGAAGATGAACCACCTGAAAACGTCCTATATCTAGCCCCTGCTCCAGCTCCCAACACCTCTTCAGATTCATCTCCCATACAAAGTGGAACCGATATTACTATTCGATATATCTCCTATATCCTTGTCTTCTGCTACATTATAACGGCATTACTTTTAACAATAATTGCTTTTATCTCGCTATTCATTGCAGGAGAGATCGTTATGCTGGTATCATCCGGGCAAGGGGGTGGTTTCGGACTTGGAATTGAACACGCAATTTATGCCATCTTCCTCACCATTATCATCATTGGATTGTTTGAGACCGTGCAAGCCTATCTGACAAGCAGGCGTATTCCGATCTACGCCCTCTTAGTGGTTGGTGTCACGGTGACAATTCGATATATTTTGCTCTACACTCTTGGCGGCATTGATTCAATAGAAGTCATAGCTATTTCAGCTGTTATGGTAGCACTTTTTGCTGGTTTATATCTCCTTCATAGAAATCCGCAAAAAAATGAAGATAAAAGAAAGCACATCATCACCAAAAGGAATCTGTAAAGAGAAGAATAAATGCAAGTATCGAGAGCAAAAACGAAAGCAGGATAATTATCAGTATCACAGGAGCCATAAGTGGCAAGAATGATGAGATCGTACTTGCAAGCTGTGAAACCCGCTGATTTCCAAAGATCCGCACAGGTAACCAGCGGGTGTCCCCAGATACTGCTGTATGAACACAGTTCTGATATGCCTGCTGGACCACGTCATCGACATATGGCATAAACTGATCTGGCGGGATTTGTACACCGATCGCATTAAATCCACTGAATCTATTGACCGAGTGAGTATCAGTTGTTGCTATCTCGCATTCATCCACCCAGTCAAACGACATGATATGATCCCGAACCAACTCACGGGTTCCAGTAACCATATTATTTCCATCAAACAGCACATACACCGCTCTGATTCCGTCTGCCTCCGTAACCAGCGCCATAATACCAAGATCTCCAAATCCTTGTGCCCGCGTGAATGGAACTAAAACACGTGCAACACCTACTTTAAGGGAATGTTGTTCTTCTTTTAAAAGCTCAGAAAATGCCTTGTTTGATGCCAGTACGTACTCATAGCATAGAGTCGATCCTGGAGAGACCGACTGCGCCAGTTCTGAAATAGAATTATGTCCATCAACAAATGCAGTATGGGAAAACGTCTGCTGACCAGCGTTCATGATGGCCATTCCTATGGAATAATCAAGATCTTCCGTTATATTCGGAGAGCGGGTGCTGACAAGGAGCGCACAGTCTCCAAATACCTGAGCAAGCACAGATACCGAGCCAGCTTGTATACGCAGCGGCTTTGTCGCAGTTGTATGTGCATATGTTGCATTCCTTTGCCCGTGCCCAATAACTGTGATAATCTTTGAACACTCTTTTTCGGTAACGAGGTTATAGTCATGTGTCGAAGCACCGTGAAACACAAAGGTATACTCTCCAAGAGCTTCATGAAGTACTGCTGGAAGGTTTGCGCCACCTATATTCTCAATTGGGCCGGGATGTACAGAAGGAACGGTCAGAATGAACTTGTTTCCATCTTTCTGTGAGAAAAAAAAGGAAACCTCAGGAACGTAGACTTCTTCTCCTATCTGCTCAAACAACTCCTCCATTTTCTGCTCTCCTTCAATCGTCTGATTCATGAACGCATTTGCAAACGTAAAGAGATTGATTCCAAAATTTTTCTCAAGAGGTCGTTCTACGATCTCTACAAACAGGAAAATGCCAAATGCAAAGAAGATGGTTATGAGACCTCCAAATAAAACAAACTCCGGGCCAAAGTAGTAACTTCCAACCAGGAGTGCCAGTATGGGATGGATGAGTGCGACGCGGAGTGTTGGGCTGAACCGATCATCAGCAATTGCAAGAAGCAGCAATAACCTGACAAGGAGCATGACTCCAATGGATGTAGCGTGTGCAATCCCGACGATTTCCGGGTAGAAAACAAGTGTGATGAGAGGGAAAACACTCAAAATAAGAACATCGACAAAGACAATAAGAGCAGACCAATCATATGTAAGCGTTCGATGATGGCGGGCTACCATCTTTACGCTCAAAGGAATTGTCAGGAGAGCTGGGGTGATGATAAGCCATAGCCCCATCATGGAGTGGGAAATATGACCATTCACCCAGGCAAAATAGGTAGCTCCTTCAACGATTAAGCCGAGTATGATAATAAGAACAATGGAACTCTTCCAGGATTGAGCCTGAACAATATATTTTGCAAGATTTCCAAGAGCGAGCTCTCCTTGTTTTGACATGCAGATACATCATCTCCACAAGATATGGTATTTTTGGTCTTCAGATCTACATTTCCTTCAATAGAATAAGGCCAACAATCACTCCGATTATAAGACTGATTACAAAGAGAAATGAGAATGGGATCTCGATAGGTTGCTCTGTAGATTGTCCATTACTGTTCTTTTCGTTATCCACATTTAGTATCACAGACAGGTCGATACCAGGGAGATCACTATCCATGAGAGTTTGGGCGCCTGTCAGAGGAGGCTGTGTACTCGGCGTTGCCTCATTATGTTGTGTTCTTGTCGGTTGTATCGCTTGTACTGGCGTAAAAGACGGAACAAGTGAAGCTGTTGAAGTTGGTTGAAGTGTTCCGCTCACAGAGGGCGATGGAGTAGGAGAAGGAGAACTGAGTGTAGGATCTGGAGAAGGAGCAGGTGAATCTGTTGGAGTTGGTTGAGGTGTTCCGCTCACAGAGGGTGCTTGAGGTGTAGGTAAGGAAGTTCTGTCACCTCTGGTCATGGAAGGTGATGGAGTGGGAGAAGGCGACCTGAGTGTAGGATCTGGAGAAGGAGCAGGTGAATCTGTTGGAATTGTTTGAGGTGTAGGATCTGGAGAAGGAGCAGGTGAACCTGTTGGAGTTGTTTGAGGTGTTCCGCTCACAGAGTGTGA
>WRER01000045.1 GCA_009779205.1 Methanobacteriota archaeon
AACAAATACATACTCAGGGTTGTCAGAACAAGCCCCTCCAACACCACTTGAAGAGCGAAAAGCGCGATGGGAAGCAGTTATTCCATCCCTCAAAGATGATCAGCAGATCATTTACCAGGCAGTGCTTGATGAGGATGGGATGATGGCACAGAGTGATATCGTCGAAAAAACCGGTCTTTCAAAGTCTAATGTCAGCAGAACGCTTGATATTCTGGAAAGTATGGGACTTGTCGAGAGACGGCGAAGAGGCATGGGCAACATAATTATGTTGAAATGAGGAATGCCACACATACATGGAGGAAATAAAAATGAATAGACCAGGAATTGTGATGATCTTTCTCATACTTTTGTTGATCAGTACTGGTCTTGTCGCAGCGGCTAATTTCATCATGAATCAGCACTACTCATTTGACAGGCAAGGAACATTAATAGAGGAGTATAATCAGCTTCTCCACGAAAATGGAGTGGTAGGGCTGAATAATCTAACATATATGGTTAATTCAGGACTTGTACTCAGCTTTAATCGACCGATTCAAAGCCATGGACTTGTGCGTCCCGCGAATCATTCTTATTTCCTAGTATAATTCAAATGTATTTTTTCATTCATGCAAGAAAAATATCACGCATTTTATCAGCACCTTGCAACATTATCTATGGATTCTGATACGCATCTTTCTTCGCACGCTTGCCTAGATTCTGAATATATGCGTATATTTCACAAGTTCACTGAAGAAGGTGTGATCAGACCTCCATATGCCAGAGATACAGACCGCATTTTAAATTCAATGGCATACACACGCTATAGTGATAAAACACAGGTCTTTTTTCTCGTTGATCACATACACATCACTCACCGAGCTTTGCATGTACAGATGGTAGCAAGGGTTGCACGAACCATTGGACGTGCACTGTCACTTAATAATGATCTCATCGAAGCCATCTCTCTTGGACATGATATAGGCCATCCTCCATTTGGACATGAAGGAGAGACAATTCTGAATGCACTGGCGAAAAAGGTGGGATTGCAAGGATTTACTCATAGTACGCAGAGCTATCGCTGGCTTGAGGTTATTGAGGATCGTGATCTGACGCTCCAGGTTCTTGATGGGATTCTATCACATAATGGAGAGGAACATGTGTACGAACTGATCCCAGATCGGAAGCTCTCGGTGAGCACGGTTCTTGAAAAGTACGAGAAGGCACTCCTCAGAATAGATTGCTTTCCATCAACATATGAAGGATGTGTCGTGCGGTTGGCAGATAGTATCGCTTATGTTGGGCGTGATCTGATAGATGCACTGAATGTAAACCTGCTGGCAAGAGAGGATCTTATACATTTTCCGGAATTGTGCAGCAAGATGCTTGGAATAGAAGACATCTGGGCGGAACGCGATAAAGTGGAACGGAGGACGGTAGATCTATTAGTCAAAGATGTACTGTGTGCCAGTTACAATCAAAAAGAGATCCGTTTCTCAGAAGAAGGTCAAGCGTTTTTACGCGCATTTAAGGAGTTTAATTTCTACTCCATATGCCGATCTCCCATACTCGCAGTGAATCAGAAGCGAATGGAGAGATTATTTTCAGATCTGTATGAATATTATCTTGATGATCTTGAGCATGAACGTACAAATTCCGCTATCTTTACTGACTTTTTGGATAGCAATTCGACTTCACTGCGATATAAAGAGCTAACCTCTCCTGAGCAGATAGTTATTGATTTTCTGGCAGGAATGACAGATAGATATTTTGAAGCACGGTGTAAAGAGATTGTTCTTCCCACTCGCGTGGAACATTTTTCAAAAAAAAGTTGTTTTTTGGAGAAATAAAAAAAGGATTTCTTTTGGTGCTATTGCTTTTCCCACCTAAGAAGATTCATAACTTCTGCGAGACCTTTTCCACGCTTTATTTCTTCTCTGACTCTGTCTTCCATCTTTTGAACCTCAAGAGCTCGACGTGCTACTTCATATGCTCGTTCCTGTGGCACAACGACTACTCCATTTTCGTCAGCAATAATCCAGTCCCCGGCACGCACAGTCTGCCCACAACACTGTATCTCAGCGTTGATCTCCCCAAATCCTTTTGGTTCGCCAGCATTTGGGCAAGTTCCTCTCGCCCATAGCGGATACTTCATGATTCTGATGTCATCGACATCCCGAACAGAGCCATCAATGATTACACCTGCGATACCACGATTGATTGCAGAAAGGGTTGCCAATTCTCCCCATGGTGCAATATGTGTTCCTCCATCATTGTTAATGACAAGGACATCCCCTGGATTTGCATGTTCGATGGCTTGCACCGGCTTTGCCCAGTCTCCTGCAAAGGTCTGAACAGTAATTGCCCGTCCTGCTGCCCGGATATTGTTTCCACATATGGATGTAATCCCAATCATGGAACCTTTTCTGTGCATGGCATCAGTGATACGTGGTGTTGCAAGCGTTGTGAATATCTCACGAATTTCATCTTCGCGTGTATTTGTGGTTGGTGTTACCAAAGATGGATCATCAATTGCAGATCTGATACGCGCAGTTGCCTCTGTTACATCTGATGAACGAGTAATCCATCCTCCAACAATGACGATGGATGCACCTGCACTCACTGCAAAAGCAGCGTTTTCGGCGTCCAATCCTCCTGCAATGGCAAGTGGGATATCAATCTCTGATGCAATAGATTTGATGAGATCAAGGGATGATTTTCCTATCATCTGCTGATCAATACCGACGTGAGCATTAATGATATGAACTCCAAGTTGCTGAAGTTCTTTGCTCCGAATAACAGGATCAGGCACATTTATGAGATCAGCCATGAGCCGGACTCCATATTTGTGGGCTGCTCGAAGAGCATCGCTTATGACTGCATCATCAGCAGTTGCAAGAATGCAGATAATTGATGCACCAGATTTTGCAGCCATCTCTACTTCCATCGCTCCAGTGTCTGCTATTTTCATGTCTGCGACGATTGGAATATCTGGAAAGCGTTGTTTTATTTCATTTACTGCACGCATTCCCTCACTTTTAATGAGAGGAGTTCCTATCTCAAGCCAGTCTGCACCACCTGCGAGAGACTCAGTTGCAATTGCAATGGCACGGTCTGTTTCCACGAGATCAAGAGCAACTTGGAGATATGGTTTCATAGAAGTATAAGGAGGGGGTATAAGCTTAAAGTTTTTTTCTTGCAGTGGGCGATAATGAGATTACAGGCAAGTTTGGCTATGAGGAGAATCTACTACAACGACTAAATGGTTGAAAGTGATATGCCAACGTGACGACAAAATATATGAGCGTGGAAAAGCAGTTTCCGATGAAGAGTTTGAAGCAACTAGTATCGAAAGAATTGAACCGTTGAGTGAATGGAACTACATCTTAAAATGTGCATGATTTCGCAAATTATTATTGAACAATTCCAGAGAATCCTACGAACCGGACTCGAAATATAATTTCATCAAATAAGACAGATCATAAAAGACATAGCGGAGTAATTCTTCCTTAATTTGACGATATTGGATGAAAAAATCGTTGTACCATGAGGTGCTCTTATGAAAATATCTGGCATGCTTAGCAAGGAAAATTCAAAGAACGTGTTTATTGGGAAGGAAAGTTTTCTTCTACTGATTCCGATTATGATTCTCGGATTCATACCCAGCATAAATCAGCTTTTTGTAGACATCTTATTATCTGGGTTAGGAAGTGATATTCTCAACATCGCCGGCCAAATCGAATGGTTCGACCTGATAAATGAAACAATAGTCGCTTTTTTGATAACGCCAATCTATTTTATTCTGAATAAAGCACTCAGAAACAAAGAAGAGATGAAAGAACGTATAGGCAATACATTCCTACTCGGATTTTTGCTGTATTCCATATTTTCCGTTTGTGTATTTCTGTATGCAAATTCAATCTCGGCTTACATGAATGCCCCTGCCGAGAGCGTCCAATATTTACAGTTGGAAACAATCGCTTTCATCATTGGATTCGTGTTTTCGTATATCTATGTGGTTTTGGTCGTTCACGGAAAATGGAAATATTTCGTTCCGCTGATTGTGATTAAAGTTGCGATGACGATTACCGGAAATATGGTATTGATTCCGGATTACGAGGTTCTTGGTGTTGCTTACACAAACATTATCAGCAATTCCATAATGGCAGTTGTGGCTTTGGTGCTGTTGCATAAAGAAAAGCTGCTTGCAAAGCCTAAATGGTGCAAGGAAACATTAAAAGAGTGGGGAAGAGTTGGGATGTTCTCCGGCGGGGAGATATTCCTCAATAACATTATTTACATGATTATCGTTGTCAAAATGATTAATGATGTCTCATCTGCCGGAAATTATTGGCTTGCCAATAACTTCATTTGGGGATGGCTGTTGATACCAATTGCAGCTTTGAGCGAGATTGTGCGAAGAGATTACGAAGCTGGTTATCTTCGTGTACGCAAATATCTTTTTTTCGTTTTGTTAGTAATCTGCGCATGGTTGATTTCAATTCCACTATGGGACAACATGTTTGAGAACGTTATTGCCGCACCTGACCCGCAAGCGATTCTAAACATCGTGTATCTGGCACTGCCCTTTTACATGGTATACGCAATCAACACAATATTCAGCAGCATATTTATCGCTACGGGAAAAACGATTTATAACTTCCTGGTATCCATTATCGTCAACATCGGCTACTACGGAATTGTCTACGGTCTCTACCTTGCCGGATATTTCGATCCAACTGTCGAGTTCATCATCATGATGTTTGGGTTTGGAATGGTCGTGTGTGCAATAGTGAGTATCATCTTGTACCTGTACTCCCGAAATAAAATCATCGGCAATCTCCGAGAAGAAGTGAGGGGTGAGTGCATATGAACGGTGTTGATGGTAGGCGAGTGTCGTACTTATCTGTAATTCCAGCCACTTTTCTTACCACTAGTACGCAGTGTCCTCAAAAAATTTACAAAATTGTTGAATATAGGCGTTTGAGTTTCAAGCGTTCATCATCTAAAACAAAGCCTTTTGTTATAAATTCCCTAAGTACCTTTGTTGCCCATTGCCGAAAGCGTGTGGCTTTAAGGGAGTTGACACGATAGCCGACAGAAATGATGGCGTCAAGGCTATAAAATTTGGTTTCTTTGGTCTGTGTTTTGTCAGTCATAGCCCCGTGGTGAGTGGTTATTTCCAAAATGGAAACAACCACTTCTTCATCAAGTTCACCACTTTCAAAGATATCAGATGCTTGCTGATTGCTGGAACACCAACGCCAAACAACTCGCTCATCGATTTTTGAGTCAGCCAGATTGATTCGTCTTTTACGAGTACGTTTATTTCGTTCTCATCATCCAACTTGTAAAGCTGATATTGCAAATTGTTCTTGTCCATAAACCAACCTTTTGCTTTGCAACTTTGGTTTTTCCATCTATGGGCTTTTGTGTACCTTTCGGCAAGGTTGTTTACAATCGTACATTAATTCCGCGTTCTTGTAAGTACCTTTTCACATCTCCAACTGTATACGTGCCATAATGAAATACTGACGCAGCAAGACAGGCATCTGCATGACCTTTTGTAAATCCATCATAAAAGTGTTCGAGTGTTCCAACACCACCAGATGCAATAATCGGAATACGTACTGAATCTGCAACTGTTTTTGTAATTGCAAGGTCAAAGCCGTCTTTTTCCCCATCTGTTTCCATGCTGGTAAGTAAGATCTCACCTGCTCCTCGTGCCTCGACTTCTTTTGCCCACCACACAGCATCTATGCCTGTAAGGGTGCTGCCCCCATATATCACAACCTCATACCAGCACTCTGTTCCATCTGGCAGCATAATTGGTGTTGGCTTTGAGGATATCGGCACCAGTGTTTCTTTTGACAGAGTATCGGGTGCTATTTCTGCATCTATGTCATGTCTTCTTTTAACATCAATTGCAGCAACGATGCACTGGTTCCCAAAAATATCTGCACCTTTTGTGTATAATTCAGGATCCTTGACGCCCCCTGTATTGATTGAGACCTTATCAGCCCCTGCACGAAGCAGATCGGTAATATCGCTGACAGCATTAATCCCCCCCCCAACAGTAAGCGGCAGAAACAGTTCATCAGCAGCTCTTCCAATCACACTCAATAGAGCGCTTCTTTTCTCTTTTGATGCAGTGATGTCAAGAAAAACAACCTCATCTGCTCCTTGTTCATTATATGCAGCAGCTCTCTCCACCGGATCTCCTGCATCTTTTAAACCAACAAATTTTGTGCCTTTTACGACGCGTCCGTCTTTTATATCCAAGCAGGGGATGATGCGTTTTGTCAATGACATGTTGCATTAGATTATCTTACTGTGAGTAAGAAGGTTACGACAAAAAAGCCGGGGAGAAAATCTATGTACAATAACTGTTTTCTGATAGATGAACAAAATAAGTACAATGCGGTCATTCTTAGTATCAGTAGTGTCTTTTGGCTTCTTTTTCATCTTCCTGATGGGGAGTGGATCTCCGGTAGCTGCTCTTTGCAATATCCCTTCGTCAACAGATTATGTCTTTGTTGG
>WRER01000046.1 GCA_009779205.1 Methanobacteriota archaeon
ATAGGACTTACGCAAAATTGCACGTTTGTAGATCACAATAATTTATTAAATCACTTCAATTAAATGATTTTAGTTAATAAAAGTTTAAGTCATGTTGATTTCTGCGTAACTCCTATTATGAGTAATTGAGGTGCAGGTTGCCCATTGAATTCAAGGCAAAGTATTTGATTACATACACAATCAAATAATAAACCGTGTACGTAACACTGACACCACAAGGTGGCGAGCTCGGAGTCGAGGGATATGCACTCTATGAGCAGAGTGGATATGGCAGGAAAACAAAAAATGGACTGACCCTAGCTCCTGTTGAGCTCTTATACCTTGTATATCGTGATAAAATACAAGTACGCAATCATTCTTATAACTCCCTTGTAGCTGATTTTGCAAAAAATGCAGCATTTTTTCGTTCATATCTCGTGTATCAGGATATGAGAGAGCGCGGATATGTGATTCAGACAGGCCCACATGATTTTCGTGTTTTTAAACGAGGACAGCGCCCAGGAAAAGGAGAATCACATTATATGATGCGTGTTGTTTCTGAGCGTGATCTTATTGATTTTAGAACTATTCAACGTGAGATCAAAGCAACTGCAAATATGCGAAAACAGCACATCTTAGCTGCAGTTGATGATGAAGGCGAAATAACATATTATGACGTGCGATTTCATACCCTCAAGCAGTTGCCGGAGCGGGGAGAACTTGAAGCAAGTACGAGCCACCTTGCAGGTGTCGCAGTAATTGTGTATACAAAAGAAGGATCTGGATATGATACAGCATTTTTTGGAAAACGTCTTGATGACTCTCGCATCATGCTTTCTACAATAGAAGCTCTGTACCTGGCATATAATAATGTCATTACATTGGGATCAATGGAGGATCTGATATCTGCAGATGACTATTATCGTCTTGTTCATGAGGCTGATCCAGAACTTCCTGATAAGTATATCGTATACTGTGATCTCAAAAAACAGGGATATACACCAAAGACAGGATATAAGTTTGGTCATCATTTCAGAGTGTATGCCGAAGTGAAGAGCCACTCAGAAATGCTTGTGCAGGCCGTGCCACATGGTCTTTCTCTTGTCATGAACAGTATTTCACGATCTGTTCGCATGGCACACAGTGTCAGAAAAAAAATGCTTTTTGCATGTCTGGATGATGATGGTATTATGTACATCGAATTCGGGCGAGTTAAAATGTAAACACAATGCACAGAGAAACGCATGTAACTCACCTGCCTGTTAAAAACCCATTCGGAAGTAAAAGGCGAAGAGAGAAGAAATACAATCAATGACAACATTACTGCACAAGGAACGAATACATTAACCTAAAACCAATAATAAGAGAATACAGTACTATGCACGAAAATACCACAAGTACGATAAACCCCTGGTCATCAGAGAATGATGTCTCAATACAGCGACTTTTTGCCGAGTTTGGAATCGAACCTATTGATGATGTAGCCGCAGAACTTCCAGAGATACCTGACTTCATACACCGCAACATCGTCTTCGGCCATCGAGATTATGGGAAAATTGTCGATGCAATCAAACATAAAAGAGCCTTCAATGTCATGACAGGCTTCATGCCATCTGGCCCGCCGCATCTTGGGCATCTCATGGTTATGAAAGAAGTCGTTTGGCATGTGAAACAAGGTGGGAGAGGGTTTGTCGGTATCGCAGATCGTGAAGCACACGCAGTCCGTGGTCTTGATTGGGCGCAGTGTGAAGCATGTCAGAAAGATTATCTCACGTGTTTGTACGCACTTGGCTATGAGGGAGCCGTGTACGTTCAGAGTAAAAACCGTGGCCTGCAAGATCTCGCATTCCTTGCATCTGAGAAAGTCAACTTCTCAGAACTCGCTGCTGTATATGGATTTGGAGCTGATACAAGCCTTGCCCATGCCGTAACTGTCATGCATCAGGTCGCAGATATTCTGTATCCACAAATCGCAGGAGGTCCTGCTCCAACTCTTGTACCAGTCGGGATCGATCAAGATCCACACATTCGTCTGACTCGAGGTATAGCACATAAAATGCGTCTTTTTACGATCGAAGATAGAGAAGGATATATTAGTGTTCGATCGAAAAACGCTCCAGAAGAAGCATTATCCTTCATTCACAAACGATTTACCGGATCAAAAAAATATGCAGGTCATGTTGATATCAAAGGAAGTTCCATGGAGCTTGTCACGCGAGCTGTGCAGGATGCCGAACTCGCAGAAGGTGGGTATGCATTTGTAACCCCCTCAGCAACCTATCACCGTTTCCTCCCTGGCCTGACTGGTGGAAAGATGTCTTCCTCGATCCCTGACAGCTATATTGGGTTTGATGAAACGTCAAAAGGTATGCACAAAAAGGTCATGGATGCAGTCACTGGAGGCAGGCAGACCCTTGCTGAACAGAAAGAACATGGTGGACAGCCTGATATCTGTCCAATATTTTTCTTGAACATGTTCCATATGATAAAAGATGATACAGAGTTGCATGAAATCAAGCAACAGTGCCTGAGGGGAGAACTCATGTGTGGCCAGTGCAAAAAAGATACCGCTGCCAGAATGGATGCATTTCTTACTGATTTTAATGAGCGCATTGGTTCAGTATTGCACTTGGTAGATGATGCGTATAAACGATAAGCGATATGATGAGTCCGATGAGATATGAACTAAGCTTAAATGAAAAGCGCCTGCTTGCAGCCCTTGCAGAACTGCCAAACGAACAACATGATCCAGTAGATCTTGGAAACAAGCTGAGCAGCCCCCCTGAGTCAGTTATCCAATATGCAAATCTCCTTTCCAGTAAAGGACTCTGCACGATTGAACGGATTGTTTCTATTTCTGTTGTAAGAACCGAGGAAGGTGAATTATATGCAAGATATGGCCTTCCTGAGCGCCAATTATACAATAGCTTCGATACAAGCATCGAAATGAATCAGCTCAACCGTCACCCTCTTGCAAGGATAGGCATCGGATGGATGCGGCGCTTGGGATGGATTACGATACAGGATGGCGTTATCACAAAAACTGATGCCCCACCTTCTGATCTTGAGCAGGGACTTTTGCGTCTCCATGAACATCTGAACTTATCCGAGCACTTCAAAAGAAGACTCATAAAGCGAGGTCTGATCCAAGAGATAGAGACTATTTCTTATAAGATTCATATCTCTCCTGATGGCCAAAACCTTGCAGCGCAGGGGCTTGATCTTCGTGAAGAGCTTGGAACGCTAACAAGTGAGCAGATCATATCTGGTTCCTGGAAAGAGCTGCCGCTGCGAAAATATGATGTTACAAAACCTCCAAAGAGGATCTTTCCTGGAAAAATTCACCCATATCAGCAGCTTATCGATGAAATGCGCCATATTTTGCTGTCAATGGGCTTTACTGAACTCCATGGTGATGTGATTCAGTCTGCATTCTGGAACTTTGATGCCCTCTTTCAACCCCAAGATCATCCTGCCAGGGAAATGCAGGACACATTTCATCTAGCAGGTTCCCGTTCTCCTCCAGATGGGTGGGAACAGGTGCGTGATATTCACGAACATGGTGGTCAGACGTCTTCAACAGGGTGGGGAGGTCACTGGGATCCGGAAGTATCAAAGGGCTTAGTGCTTCGCACTCATACCACGTGTTTATCTGTGCAAACACTCGCGAAGAATCGGGTTCCTCCACAGAAGGCATTCTGCATCGGCAGAGTATATCGTCGAGAAGCTATCGATCCGACTCATACCCCTGAATTTGAACAGCTGGAAGGCATTGTTATGGATGAAGGCCTTACTTTTGGACATCTCATGGGGTATTTACGTGAGTTTTATACCAGAATGGGATTTGAATCTGTTAGATTTCGTCCTGCATACTTTCCATATACTGAGCCAAGTGTCGAGCCGGAAGTATATGTAGAAGGACTCGGATGGGTCGAGCTTGGAGGAGCGGGTGTGTTTCGTGAAGAAGTAACAGCACCATGGGGCGTTTCATGTCCAGTGCTTGCATGGGGACTTGGTGTCTCACGTGTCGCAATGTTACGTATGAACCTTCGCGATCTTCGTGAGCTGTATCAGAGTGATATCGACTGGGTTAAATCATACCCCTTAATTTCCACTGGAGGTCTATAAAATGCCCATCATTTCACTGTCCAATACATATCTTGAGCGATTATGTGGCACAGATAAAAAAGCGATTTTATCAGTTCTTCCAAAGATTGGGAGTGATATTGAACGAATTGAAGACAACCATATAGACACGGAATTTTTCCCGAATCGCCCTGATTTATACTCTACCGAAGGAGTTGCACGTGCAATACGAGGCTACCTTGGCACTGAGACTGGAGAAGAGATCTATACCATAACAGATTCTGGTATCACATTCTCTCTCGATGAGAATATCAGAACAATCCGCCCATATTTTGGAACTGCTGTCATACGTGATATCAACTTTGATAATGATGCCATCTTAAGTCTCATGGGGCTTCAAGAAGCTCTGCACTGGGTGCTTGGGCGAGGCAGAAAAAAAGTCTCTATTGGTGTACATAATTTCGATTCTGTCACACCTCCGTTTTTTTATCATGCAGTCTCTCCAGATACATCATTTGTTCCTCTTGATATGGATGAAGAGATAACAATGCGTGAAATTCTTGAGATACATCCAAAAGGGAGAGATTATGCTCATATTGTCTCACACCTTGAGAAGTTTCCCATCATCACTGATGCGCATGATCAGGTTCTTTCATTTCCCCCAATTATCAACGGAGAATTAACGAAAGTTACTGAAGAAACGAAGAATCTGCTCCTTGATGTGACAGGGACTGATCAACGTGCAGTAATACTGGCATTGAATATCTTGTGTACATCACTTATCAGTGCTGGAGGAAGGTGTGAGGGGGTGAGGGTAGATGATGTTTTCATGCCTGATCTCAGCCCATCGGTTCGGTCGGTCTCAGTTGCAGAATGCAATGCCCTGCTTGGCCTTTCACTAACACCAAAAGACATGGTAGTTGCCTTGGAAAAAATGCGATTTGGTGCAGAACACAATCCTGAATGCGAAGAGCGCGTGCTGGTGCGTGTTCCATGTTATCGAGCAGACATAATGCATGATTGGGATATTTTTGAGGATGTTGGGATTGGGTATGGCCTTGATACCATACCTGCTTCGCTGCCTCACGTCGCAACAATTGGTGTTGAACATCCAATTATGAGAGCACTGTCTCGGGTTCGCATGGCATGTGCTGGACTTGGATATATCGAGGTCATGCCATTCACCCTGACGAATACAAGAATTCTGTTTGATGCAATGCAGCGTCCACATCATCCAGGCACACTCTCTATCCTGCATCCTATTCGTGAAGAACAATCTGTTTTTAGAACAGATATTCTTCCGTCTCTATTGGATTTATTCCGCATAAATAAACGCCGTGAGCTTCCTCAACGTCTGTTCAGCACTGGAGATGTTGTTCTACATGAGGTGACTCTTCAAAAAGTCGCACTCGCATCTACTCATCCTGGAGCAGATTTCTCAGAGATGTATGCCGTCATTGCATCATTATGTCATGAGCTTGGCATTGCATATACAGTGCAGGAAGGATCAGATCCTGCCTTCATCCCTGGGCGAGCAGCTGATATCGTGCACACAGACACTGGAACTGTGATAGGACAGTTTGGTGAGATTCATCCTGATGTGTTACGGGCTTTTGATATCGATCAGCCGGTTGCAGCCGTTGAATTGACCTTGTCTGGAGTGTTGTACCCTCTTGAGGAGGCATTATGAACGAGATAAAAGAACAAACTGTTGAGCTGTTTATAACGGGAAGAGTGCAACGTGTTGGATATCGCAATTTTTCGAAACATTGCGCTATAACATGTTCCATTTCAGGCTGGACAGAAAATCTACCTGATGGAAGAGTGCATATCATAGCAAAAGGTCAAATTTCTGATATCGAGGCATTTATAGAGCGATTATGGGCACCTGGAGATCCAGTTATTCGCGTGAGTGACATTGCAATCCATCCGGTGGATATGGAAGTCTCTCCTGGATTTTTTATTAACAGTTCAAAGCCACCAGCAGATGAGATGCAAGCAAAAATGGATCTTATTATCGAGTATTTTCGCGAGGTCGTAAAGACACAGAAGAAAATGGTAGAAAAAATTGAAGATCTGGCTGAGGAACTAAGGCAGATAAAGAAATAATCCACGTATCAGTTTGTTAAATCGCACTATGTAGCGCGAAAACGCAAAACTTGATTCAAATGCTCCAATGAAGAGATATCTTGTTCATCTGCAACCAACTTCTATTTATGAGATGAACATTAGAAATTAGATTATGGCGTTGAAAATAAGAGCAGCAATACTCTTTCTTGTGATTGCTTTGTGTGCACTGGTAGGTGTTGCAGCAGCAGCTACAGGCACCGGAGCAGGTATAGTAGATAACAACATTATTGAGCCAGAATTTGGATGGGTGCAAGGAATCATCCAAGATGACGACATTATTGAGCC
>WRER01000047.1 GCA_009779205.1 Methanobacteriota archaeon
ATAACTGTTTGATATGTGTTTAAGAAACGCATGAGATCCTGACAAACGAAAGATGGAATCTCACTGTCGCCTATTTTTTGTAGCAATGTCGTAATTGTCTGGTGATTAAATTTCAGGCCGGGGCTCCTCATGTACATTGCAGTGCTTTGATACCAACCAGATGGGTTATATAATGCATTCTGATGTGTTAGTCCAGCATACACAATGCCAAGAATTATTTTTATTTCAGTTGAGGTGAGGTACGGCCGAAGCAAGGAGTCTAGTTCCAAGTCCAGACGGGCCTGACGATAGGGCAGAAATTCTCCAAGACCATAAACATTTTTTGGATATTTAGACTGCTCGCGTACCCTTACAGGAACTCCATTTACATTTTTTCCGAGATATTTACTTTTCTGCCGGGTTCGTTTCTGTTCAGGGTCATAATAATAGGTTATCTCATAGAGATACTCATTGCCACTAATAGTCTTTACCCGTGTAGCCTTTTTCACATAATACTATAGGTTGTACTATCTTAAGTACATGCCACCCCTCCTGATTTTAGCTTATACCTATCTATTTCCCCCTGGTCTGCAGACTATTCCTCAATGAAATAATGAAATTTTGTAAAAGTGTATTTTTTACTGTGAAATTTTCAGAAACCAGTGTCAATCTTAAGAAGAAAACAGAAATATCAGAACATTTTCTGACATTTGGTTTCACTTATTATCAATATTTTATCTCTCACAAAATTTTCTCACATTTACGTCTATTTCCTAAATTCAAAGATTTTACATACGGATTTTTAGTTATATTTCAAATAAATTTTATTTGTGTGAAATACAAACATTTTCAAGCGATTTTCTTAAATCATTCTATTTAAAGCGTTTATTTTCTTGAAATAAAAGATCTGTCAATGAACTTTTACGAATTGAGGTCAGTTGTTGGTTGAATGTGTCTAAAGCGTGTGATAATGGATCAAAAAGGTGAGAGATCCAGGAGAGGATGGGTACATGATTTCAGAATCTGCAAAGAAATTTACAGGAGTAAGGGAAAATAGGGGTTAATTAAGAGTGAAAATTATAGCTTCCTTCTGCAACCACAGTCTGTTTTCTAGTTTTCGGACAGGTCTATTACAAATAAATAGAAAATGAGCGTCTGCCAACACTCATGCACTCTATCCATACCAGTGAATTAACTTGACTGCGTTGCAGATCGCCCAAGGTCAAATGCAGAGAGATTCATCTCCTTACTCTTCTCCGGAACTCTGCATGAGATAGCTTCACGAAGTGAACTCTCGTTTAATGGAATAAACCATGAAGCAGCACCTAACAGAACCACGTTCTGAGTTAAAATTGTTCCTGCCTGCTCTGCAAGTCGTCTGGCATCAATAGAGAGCACGTTTTGAGTATCAAATGCAGACAACAGGATCCCAGCTCCCGGATCTGGAAGGCTCTGCGCAAACACTGAGGTTGGAAGGACATACTCACTGTTCGTCACCACAGTCCCATGCTGCTTCATATAGTGTGCAAACCGTGCAGTCTCTAATAGATCAAATGAAATCATCAGATCTGCATTCCCTGGTGCGATCTGACATCCGTACTCCTGATCAATACGCACCTGACACTCAATAGATCCGCCACGCTGTGCCATACCATGTGTCTCAGCACTACGTATTGACCTTCCTTCGATTACACCGGCTTCGCCGATGATATTTGAAAGCAGGATGGTGCCCTGACCTCCGATCCCTGCAATAATAATATCAAAGCTCATTCCTCTACCTCCCTTTGAATGGCGGCAATCGGACAGATCTGCATACATAACCCACATCCTGAACAAAGCTCTGTAATTACACAGAACCCTTCACCTGTAAGCTCGAGTGCAGGACAGCCAAACTTCACACATGCCTTACATCCAGTGCAGATATTTTTTGATACAGCATATGTTGGACGTTTAATGCGGGCTCGTTTCTCTGAAATAACACATGCCTGTTTCGCAATAATCACCCGTACTCCTGAACGTGACTTTGCTTCCTTGAGCACTTCTCGAAACTGCGCCATATCATTTGGACTTATGGTCTCTACAAACGAAGCCCCACAACCTCTGCATATCTCCTCAAGAGAGACTCTCGGAGATTCATCTCCTGTTGCCGTAACACCTGTCAGAGGATTTGGCTGATGACCGGTCATCGCAGTTATCCGGTTATCCAAAATCACAACAACAATATTTGCTCCATTGTGTACTGCATTCAAAAGCCCCTGAATCCCTGTGTGTAAAAATGTTCCATCTCCAATTGTGCACACAACGTCTCGCGTCTCTCCTGACAGCGCGATACCAGCTGCAACTGTGATCGCGGCTCCCATACAGATAGTAGTATCCACTGTTCCAAGTTGAATGCCAAGTGTATAGCATCCAATATCGCTTGGGAAGATAGCATTTTTGAATACAGCCCTCATCGAGAACATGGCTGCCCGATGGGCACAACCTGCACAAAGAATAGGAGGACGATTCGGCAGAGCGAAAACTGACGGCGAAGAAGGAAATTCCTTTGCTTCAAATCCGGCACTCTGCAAAAATGATGCAACGCGTGCAGCTGTAAACTCTCCCTCATATGGGACATGTCCTGTCTTTTTTCCATACACTACTGTTGTTGAGGGAGCTACCTGGCGCACTACTTCTTCAATCACCGGCTCTAACTCTTCGACAATAAAAATTTCATCATGCTTCTCAACAAAACGCGAGAGCCATGTCTCATCAATAGGATAGGCAGTAATAATGGCGTGCGAAAGATCGTCTCCTATCACTTCCCGTACATAAGCCGTAGAGATACCTCCGCTAATCACTGCCCTCTTCTTCTCACCACTTGCTTTGAGTTTGTAGTGATTATATCCTCGCTCGATAAGCAGCTCTGCAACTCTCTCCTGCTTTTCACCCAACTTCTTATGCAATAGGCGTGTATGTGCAGGAATAACTACATACTGGCTTGGATTCCGGTTAAATTCACCTCTGGGTGTGGAGGGAGAAACAGGTCCAAGTATTACATCACTCTTTGAGTGGCAGATCCGTGTTGTTGGACGAAATATAACAGGAAGTGAAAGCTCTTCAGATAGGGAAAACGCATCTTTTACCAAGTCATGAGCTTCCTGCACAGATCCTGGATCAAGGCATGGGATCTTTGCAAACGCGGCGTATCTCCTGCTATCCTGTTCGTTCTGAGAAGAATGTGCAAATGGATCATCAGCACAAAGAATAACAAATCCACCCCGAACACCAGTATACGCAGATGTCATTAAGGGATCGGCTGCTACATTCAGCCCGACATGCTTCATTGTTACAAGAGAAGCAAGACCACACCATGATGCAGCGAGAGCCTCTTCAAACGCAACCTTCTCATTTACAGACCACTCAATGTGATACCAGCGTTCATTGTACACCCGAAGCGTATCAACAACCTCTGATGATGGCGTTCCAGGGTATCCAGTTACAAACTCCACTGATGCCTCTAGACAACCGTGAGCAATAGCTTCATTTCCAAGCAGATAGTGTGATTTCATTCCAAACCAGTTCTCCTCATTATCATGATATAGTCTATAATGATCTGTAATGATCTATAATGTATAACATTCATTGGTAAAGTAGTATATAGTTAGTTCATCATCTGATATGAGATTTAACACTACAACGCATACAAAAATCCAGATTCAGTCTTTCAAATTCCCTTCTTCTAACCGCGAAAAGCACGAAAGACGCGAAAATAAGTTGCTGGCTCAACCCACTCACTTTTTTTCTCTTTCGTGCTTTTCGCGTATTTTGCGGTTCTTTTTAATCTCTCTAACACAACGATGTACAGTTGTTTTAAAGCCATAAGTAGTCGGCAGATTTATATGTTTCCCCTTACAACCCTATAGAGTCAATTCGTTGGGCCCGTAGCATAGCCAGGTGGTGCACCCGGCTGATAACCGGGAGGTCATGCGTTCGAACCGCATCGGGCCCATTTGTTTCTATTTTAAATAATTTATATAACATCTATTCATTATCCGTAATAATTCAATACAAAGTAATGCGTACGAGTATAGCATGGTAGATGTCGCTGTCATTTGTGGCTCTCATTCTGATTCTGATATTGCAGACTCTGTTTTAATGGTGCTTGATGAATATGGTATTAGTTATGATAATCAGGTTCTGTCGGCTCATCGTGATCCAGATGCATTGGAAGCCTATGTAACATCCTCTGACGCTCGCATATTCATCTGCATTGCAGGTCTGGCTGCCGCTCTTCCAGGCGTTGTCGCAGCACGCACTAAAAAACCTGTGATTGGAGTTCCGGTCTCTGGAAAACTGGGAGGCCTTGATGCATTGCTTTCCATTGTTCAGATGCCTTCTGGTGTTCCAGTTGCATGCGTAGGGGTAGATAATGGAAAAAATGCTGCACATCTTGCTGCACGAATACTAGGGCTATAAGCATACAGCATAGATTTTCCTCACGTTTTTTCAGTTCATCTCTCTTCGTATATTTCAAAACATTTCCTAAATAGTAACTACTGCAAAGTCACTCATTAGGCCGTGCCCGTCGGAAGGCAGGTTTAGTAGCACTCATCTTTGAATATGATTTTCCTGCCTGACCAGTAGGCCGGCAAAAATCGTGAAAGGTGCGAAAATTGTGAATATATGTGCTTATTCAAAAAGGCCATATGCATCTTTTTTATCCGTTTCCAAATCCTCTGCCTCTGTTTCTGCTTCTGCCTCTACTTCTGCCTCTACCTCTGCCTCTTTTACACTGCGTTTTTCCGCATATTTCTGGTCAAACTCCTGATAGTCTCTTCGCAGCCTCCCCATCTCTTCAGGTGTCACAGGTATGCTTCTGTCACGTATAAGCTCATCAAGCCTTGCTGCAATCTCCACAGCAACTGTGCGATACTCGCAGTCAAGATATGATGTGCATGCATCACGCCGAAAGGAGCAACCACACGTCGGACAGATAATATATGTTTGTTCACGTGATACAGCAAATATTCTGGTACACCCTTCACACTTGACAATTGTGTACATCAGAACATGATTGGTGATTACTTCATTAATAGGCTGGTATACATATGTACCGCAAAGGAGATCGCATGCACTGCTCACCACATCCATCAAAAAATTCAGTCATCTCTATTTTTGGTATTTCCGGCCTCAAAATGATTGAAAAAGGAGATGATATTGCCTCACTTATCTGTGATTGCACCACCCTCCTTCCTGGAGACATCATCACAATCGCCTCTACGATTATCTCAAAATCTCAGGGGTATACCAGGGACCTGAGCAGCATAGTTCCAAGTTCGGATGCTGTTCGAATTGCAGCAATGTGCGGAGAAGATCCTGCATTCATGCAGGTAGTACTTGATGAATCAGTTGATGTTGTTTTAGAAGCTCCTTTTACACTTACAGAAATAGCATGTGGACATATTGGTGTGCGTTCTGGCGTCGATAATAGTAATGTGCAAGATGGAATTGTGCTTTATCTTCCTCCAGATCCAATGGAAGAAGCTAAAAAACTTCATGATGCATTTCTGACATGTACCGGAGCAGAAGTAGGCGTTATAATCACTGATACCTGTGGCCGCGCCTTTCGCCGTGGGCAAGTTGGCCATGCAATTGGATGGCATGGCATGGCAGCTATCCGTGATTTTAGAGGAGATACTGATCTGTTTGGACGTATTCTTGAGATCACTGAGGAGGCAGTTGTTGATGAGATTGCAGGCTTCGCAAACTTTGTCATGGGCGAGAGTAATGCCGGCATCCCTGCTGTTGTTTTTAGGGGGTGTACCCCCTGGAATGGGCATAATTCACTTTACTTTTCAAAAAATGACGATATAATTCGAAATGCACTTAAAAATACAATTGATAATCACCAAGGTGCTCCAGATAAATAAAAGTCATATTTCCAAAGTTTTCCTTACGGATTTTGATTGGGGTGAAATCGTGTAATTCCACTCTCCATGGAATTTGTCTCGCTTGATTTGTATCAATTCAAACTCTTTGTGAGACATCTATTTTTATGGCAGTGCCTAATCAGAGTATTACACATGATTTGCTGAGACCGTCCAGTGAAGAAATTTACATATAATTTTTTCTCTTTTTACCTCTCACTAGACAGCCTCGTATTAAACATCGCAAAAGTGCGGAAGTGTTAAATTGTTTGCACCAGTATTACTACTGATATATGTATCTTCCCCGTGAGTAGAAATTAGCCATGATATCTTTCCGATCTATATTCTACATTGCTTTTGCTATTTTCCTTGCACTATCGCACAGCGTAAGCATTGCGGATGGGATCGATTTACCCTCTTCTCACACAACTACACTCGTCTTCCCTACAGCTGGCAATTCCAAAATAACAGATCTTTCTGTTGATATCTTTGCAGCTCTTGTACCTGAAATCGAAGCCTCTTCTCTTCAGTTACTATCTATTGATAATGCCCAGTCAGCAATAGAATTAGTACAAAAACGCCCTGA
>WRER01000048.1 GCA_009779205.1 Methanobacteriota archaeon
TATTCTGGGGATGTAATCCGGCACACGCTCATCCACGCCACATGTCACGCTACTCCATCTTTCCACGTGGATACTTCACCGGAAAAGGACACAGCAACCGAAATATTATCATTGTAGACACACGAAAGACTGACACAGCAAAGATGGCAGATGCCCTCTTGCAGATTAAACAAGGGTACGACTACGAACTCTTGCAAGCCCTCCGTGCAGCAGTGCGTGGCGAAGATATCGCTGTAAATGAAGTTGCAGGTGTAGATAAAAAGCTCATCTATGAAGCTGCAGATCTCTTAAAAAGTGGACGATTCATAGTAATTTTCTTCGGAATGGGTGTCACACAGTCACTTGGAAGAGACCACAATATCGATTCTGCGATCCACCTGACAAAAGACCTTAACAACTACACAAAATGTTCCATCATTGCCATGAGAGGACACTATAATGTTGCAGGCTCCGGTCAGGTGCTTGGTTGGCAGTTTGGATTCCCATACTCTGTTGACCTCTCCCGTGGATTCGCACGTTACAACCCTGGTGAGACCGGAACCGTTGAAGTTCTGCTGCGAAAAGAAGTTGACGCAGTATTCACACTTGGAACTGATCCCGGTGCACATTTCCCAATGGAGTGTAACAGGACGATCGGACAACTCCCATCCGTTGCAGTCGATCCCGCAATCAGCCCAACGACTGAGATCTCTAAGGTTCACGTACCAGTCGCAATTGTAGGAGTGGAAGTTGGTGGAAACTGCTATCGTATGGATAATGTTCCGATCGAGGCCAGAAAGATCGTTGATCCACCAGAAGGTATGCTGACTGATGAAGAATTCTTATCAGCAGTGCTGAAACGAGTGAAAGAACTGAAGACAGCTCAGAGAGCTTCTTCCTCTGCAAAATCTAGCACGAGTGAAGGGGTAAAAGCGTAAATATCTGAGTGTAGATAGCGAATGGTCAAAATATATCAACATAAAAGCCCGAGGAAAATATGAGCGAATATATTATTAAAGGTGGATATGTATACGATCCAAAGCAGAAGATAAAAGGAGATGTCAAAGACATCTGCATTAAAGATGGAAAAATTGTAGAATCCGTCTCAAAGAATGCAAAAGAGATCGATGCAAAAGGTAAGACCGTTATGGCAGGGGCTGTTGAAATTCACTCCCATGTAGCAGGTCCGAAAGTCAATGAAGGACGTATCTTCCGTCCAGAAGACAAACTCTTTACCTACCAATCAAAATCAGAACATGGTCGTATGGAAGGAGGAAACTCAGTTCCAACGACTTTCAAGACAGGATATCAGTACTCCCGCATGGGGTACACGACTTGTATAGAAGCAGCAATGCCTCCTTTGTACGCCCGTCACACTCATGAAGAGATCAGAGACACACCCCTTCTCGATGAAGGTGCACTTCCAGTGTTTGGAAATAACTGGTTTGTCTTTGAGTATCTAAAAAACAATGAAATGGAAAATGTAGCCGCTTATGTCTCTTGGCTCCTTCGTATGACCAAAGGATATGGGGTCAAGATCGTAAACCCGGGTGGCTCAGAAGCATGGGGATGGGGAGAGAACTGTAATTCAATTCATGATTCAGTTCCATACTTTGATATTACCCCCAGCGAGATCGTGTCTGGATTGCTTAAGATAAATGAACAGCTTGGACTGCCACACTCCATTCACATTCACTCAAATAATCTTGGAAACCCAGGAAATTATGAGACGACCCTTGATACATTCAGGCTTTCTGAGGGAACGAAGCCAAACAATAAGTTTGGTCGTGAGCAGACCTTCCACCACACACACGTGCAATTCCACGCCTATGGTGGTACAAACTGGCTGAACTTCGAGTCAAAAGCAAAGGAAATCATGGACTATGTCAATCAGCACGACAACACAACGATTGATCTTGGTTGTGTGACCCTTGATGAGACAACCACCATGACCGCGGATGGTCCATTTGAGCATCACTTAACTCAGCTGAACAACCTGAAATGGGTAAATGTCGATGTTGAGCTCGAAGCCTCTTCCGGTATTGTGCCATACGTATATGATCCAAATGTCAAA
Organism: Methanobacteriota archaeon; assembly: GCA_009779205.1. GTDB lineage: Archaea > Halobacteriota > Methanomicrobia > Methanomicrobiales > Methanospirillaceae > Methanofilum. The sequence goes on from WRER01000048.1 coordinate 2,054, forward strand.
GTCTGTGCTATTCAGTGGGCTATTGGTCTTGAACTTGGTCTGCTTGCAAAAGACCCAATGCGTACATATATCACAACAGATCATCCAAATGGAGGTCCATTCACAAGATATCCTGCAGTCTTCTCTTGGCTGATGAATGCGAAGATCCGCCGTGAGATGCTTGAAGGATTTAAACACAGTGAGAAAGTCATTGCAGCAACAGGATTACATGGCATCGACCGTGAGATTGAACTGTATGAGTTTGCAGCAATGACCCGTGCAGGTCCTGCAAAGGCACTGGGTATGACAGACGTAACCGGTGCACTGGTCGAAGGTATGGGTGCAGATATTGCTGTCTATGATATCAATGACGACGTCCTGAAAAATCCAAATGCAGCACCAGATATCGAAAAAACGTTCACCAATGCGGCATATGTGTTTAAGAACGGTGTGCTTGTCTCACAAAATGGAACAATCGTTGGATCCACTCCAAAGCGTACATACTGGGTTGATGTGAAGGTTCCAGAGAATAAGCAAGTAGAACGCGATGTACAGATGAAGTTCCTGAAATATTACAGTCTAAACCTTGCAAACTACGAGGTTACGGATCACTATGCACCAAACCCAGAAGTGATTCATGTTGACGCTGTGTGATTGGCTTTAGAGGTCCAGAGATGAATACAATTACATTTACATTACAGAAAGAGCCTGAATTGTATCTTGAAGTCGAAGAGATGACTCCTGACTACTGTGCAGGGAAGAGCGCAGCAGAGATTGCAGCAATGCCAGTATATATGGGTAATCAAACATTCACCCTTGGGGAATTTTTCGATGTCAATGGCAAGGGTGGTGCATCTGCTGAAGATACGAAGCTCGTTATCAATGGAGATCTGCGAAAGATCAAGTACATTGGTTTGAAAATGACAGCCGGTGAGATCGTGGTGAATGGAAGTACCGATATGTATACTGGTGCCTGGATGAAAGGTGGCAGTCTTACTGTGAATGGGAATGTTCATTCCTTTGCAGGTACCGGTATGGAGGGCGGATCACTCGTCATTAACGGGAACGCAAAAGATTACCTCGGTGCAGCATACCGCGGAGATTGGCGAGGTATGCAGGGTGGAACCATTACTGTAAAAGGTAATGTCGGCAGTGACACAGGCCTGTTTATGAACGGTGGCACGATTGATATCGGCGGAGATACTGACTTTCACGTTGGAATTCACGCTGATGGCGGTAAAATCATTATCCGCGGTAACTCAAAAGGGCGTGTTGGTGGCCAGATGATTAAAGGTGAGATCATCGTCCTTGGCGAGATCGAGCGAATGATGCCTACCTTTTTACATGTTGGAGAGACAGAGATCGAACTCGATGGTAAGATGATTCCCGTGCAGATCTGGCAGGGTGATATGGGCACTCGTCATGATAAACGCAAAGGCGAACTTATCTACGGAAAAGTGTACATAAAGACAGAGGCTGCTGGAGAAGAAAGAAAAGCCGATGTACAAAAAGCAAAAGTTTCCAGGGAAAAGGTCGTAAAAGAGAAGAAATTCGACCGTGGTGAGAAGATAAAACTGACCAATGCACAAAAAGCAGAAGTTGCCGAATTCTTTAAGGGTGAAGCACAAATCTCACCAAATGACGTGAAAAAGGTCGTGAAAGAGAAGTTCGATATTGAACTGAAGACAATACAGGCTTCAAAACTTGTACACGAGATTCAGAAAGAGGAATAAACAATTTCCTTTTTTATACTCATTATTTCTGAAATCTAGCGTTTGTTTTTATTCTATCACAATATCGATACCTATTTACGTATATAACCAAATTTATGTAGGTTGTTTTGCCCTGTCCCGGTAGGGTAGAGGATATCCTAGGAGCCTGCGGAGCTCTTGACCCGGGTTCAAGTCCCGGCCGGGGCGTACATTATTCACCATTTTTTCCTCTTCTCTTCCTTTTCCTTCTCTCATCTGCCTCATTTATTCCATTTTTTCATTTTTTCAAACCGTGCTGCAGAAGTCCAGATGAAAAAGTATGACTTCGTCAAAATATTTCACCAATGAATAAATTTTGAAAAGCAGACATTGGACAACAAATTGTCTGGAAGTTAATTATGCAGGCAGGAAAAATCTTCAAACTTAGGACTTACGCAAAATTGCACGTTTGTAGATCATAATGCCTTATTAAGTCACTTTAATTAATTTTTTTGAGTTGGCAAAAGTTTAAGGTATGTTGATTGTTGCGTAACTCCTAAAACTCACAACTTCAAGTGCGGAATGTAGGATAATGCATCCAATGTATGCGCTCTAAACTCATTTCAGACAAAGATGCGTAACTTTTATGTGTTATTAGTTATAAGTACTAATCCTATGGGAGAAAATACAGGTCAGACAAAGAAAAAAGGCTTTGGATTTAAAAGCATAAAAGCGAAATTACTCGTTATTATCATCAGTATGCTTGTTATTGCAGGAATTATACTTGTTGCCATTTCCGCTCTTATGGCATCCGGAAATCTTGAGACAGCATACATCGGTACACTAGATGCCGTTGGGACGGGTGCTGCAGTTAAAATGGTCATTGTCAATGCTGCAGGAATGGATCTTATAACATTGGTTTCCTTTGATGACGCAACTGTGAAAGGAATGGAAGAATGGATCGCTGGCACGCTCAGTCCTGAAGAACAAGCTAGCATTTCAGCTGGTTTAGCAAATGATGTAGAAGAAATGAGTGACATTTTCGATCGCATTAATATATTGGATCTGGATGGAATTGTCAGACTTTCAAATACTCCATCAAACCTTGGGGAGGACTTTTCAAAGTATGAATTCTTTAGAAACCAGAAAAATGGTGCCTATGTAGGAGAACCAATGGTAGGCCTTGACGGCGATGCACGTTTTAGTTTTGCAAGAAAAGTATATGACAGCAATGGAAAGCAAATAGGACTGGCTACGGCTACACTTTCGATGCAAGTTCTTGAAGGTCTTCTATTTTCAACCGAGGGTCTCAGTGATGGCAGTGAGATCTTCATCGTCAAATCAGATGGAACACTCATTTCTGGTGTGAATGGTGATTATTCAGGGTTCCTTAAAGCAAAGTACGATTTAAGCATCTTCCCATCTGGCATTAACACGATGAAAGGTAAGGGATTCTATGGCTATGATGATTATATCGATAAAACTCCGGTTGATGGTACAGACTGGTTCATTATTACCACTCAACCGATCAATGCCATCACTGATCCAATCACGAATCTCATCATGATGATGGTCATTTCCCTGATTATCGTTATCGCTGCAGGAGCCCTTGCAACGATCTTTATTGCAAACAGCTTTGCCCGTCCGATTCAAAATTTAGCAGAGGTCTCCCACCACCTTGCTTCTGGAAATATCGATGTAACGATTGATCATACTGGTGCTGATGAGATCGGGGATCTTGCTGATACATTTAGAAACACGATTGCGAATATCAGGGAAAATGCAAAAGCTGTTGACAAAATTGCACAAGGAGATATTGACTTTGAAGTCTATGTTGCAGGAGAAAAAGATGTTGAAGGAAAAGCACTCGCCCAGATGAAAGAAATCCTTTCAAGTATGGTTCACTCACTTCAGGATCTTGGCGCTCGTTCTGGAGATGGAGACTTAGGCTACCGTGCTGATGCTTCACAGTTCCAGGGAGTGTACAAAGAGCTTATCGAAACCATGAATACGACATTTGACACGATTGCTGTTCCGATTCAAGAGGCAATGCGTCTTTCTTCGTCCTACAGCAAGGGAGATTACTCAGATCGATTCGATTCAAACCTTCCTGCGAAAGGTGACTTCGTTCCTTTTGTCGCTGCTTTAAACAATATTGGTATCAATAATTCTGAAACATTACTGAATATTCGTAATGAGGTACAGTCTATATCTGCCGAAATGCAGGAATCATCTGGAAGTATGCAGGAGGTGTCAAGTTCTGTTGCCACCCTTGCAGAGAGTTCAAGCCGGGTAAGTAATTTTGCTGAACGAAGCGATATGGGACTTGAACAGGCATTAACTGCTATGAATGACCTTGCACATACGGTTAGTGAGGTTGCTCAGCGTACAAGTTCAGTATCCGAGCTGGCCAGCCAGGCATCGAGTTTGTCACAGGATGGCATTAAGCGTGCGGAACAGGCAGGAGATGGGATGCAGGATATTATGGAGGCTTTTTCGGTAACCGCTGATATGATAGCAGATATTTCCGGTCAGATGGATGAAATAGGAGGGATTGTAGATGTTATTTCAGGCATTGCCGAACAGACCAGCCTTCTTGCACTGAATGCCGCCATTGAAGCAGCACGTGCAGGGGAAGCAGGTCTTGGATTTGCGGTCGTTGCAGATGAAGTAAAGA
>WRER01000049.1 GCA_009779205.1 Methanobacteriota archaeon
ATTCCAATTCCCCCATGTTTTAAGAACTGAGTACAATTTGAAATAAAAATATCAACTTGGGTAGGTTGTGCTACATCCTGATACACCACATCTACCTCTTCGACGATACCTGAAAATTCTTCAGGCTTTCGTGCATCAGAAAGAAGAGGGATTATATTAGTCCGCTTCTCTGCCACAGAGATGAGATCTGTCATTGGTTCCGGTGCTGGATCAATGGCATATACAACCTCTACATAATCCGCAACAAAAGAGACCGTTGTTCCGTTTCCAGCTCCGAGATAGAGCACCCGCATTGAAGGTGTTAGTTCAAGTTCAGCTATGTTGATCTTATGATACAGGGCAGATAATTTACTGTGCTTTGGATCCCAGACGCGTTTTCCTTTCCATATACGTTCTCTTCCAACTGCAGTTCCTGATGAAAGGAGCATACCGCTGTCCCAGATCATGAGGTATCAACCTGGCCCGAAGCGATGAGAAGTCTTCTGTCACTTACTGCGATACATTCTGGATCCAGTTCTTTTCGGTAGTAATCTATTTTACTTGCGATACTGACTCGAGCTGCAAGGGTTCGTGCAACCTTTCCCCGAACTGCTCTTTTGGCTGCATGTACCCTCTTATGTTGATAGATTATTCCATGTTTTGGAGGTGCAGTTTTGTTTTTAATATGTGAAAATAGCCCAGTTCGAGCACCAAGCACCTGTATAGTGGAGCTTGGCAGCATGGAAAGTGCATGCAGCCCCCCTGCTTCACATACCAGGCGTGCTGCAACGATAGGACCGAGCAATGCCGAACAGTTTGGCATTCGCTCTTTTGCCATCTTAGAGATATCATGAAGCAGCTGGCGGCGAATCTCTTCAAATCCGATAATTTGCTCTGCCACAAGTGAGGAGGTATCTCCTCTTGAAGCAATCTCTCGCAAATATCCTTTTGTTTTTTCAGGATGCAGAGTGTGTGCTGTTTGGGCAGTCATCACTTGATCCCATTCAAGCAATGTTTCGATAAGTCGGGATACAGAAGTATCAATTTCTGAGAGCATGCCTATCTGTTTAAATAACATCCATTCACCGGAGGTATATTGTGAGCGAATTCCCTCAAAAGAACTTGAAATACAGCGCTCGCGGAGCAGATGGAGATATGCGCTGCGAGAGTCTACAATCCCGGTATCTACTGCATGATGCCAGTCTGGAAGAGGAGTTATTTTTTCAGCATTTTTTACAAGTCCGCCATTGACTGTGATACTTTCATCACATTCATACCAGTACATGAACTCTCACCTACCATGATTTAAATTTCAACGAGTATGCTTGACAATATAGAAAATATCACTAATGATAGCACTCGTTGTTTCAAGTGATCCTGCACCTTTTCCAATAAACGTCAGATCTCCAGCAAGATCAGTCTTTATCGTAATCGCGTTTAATGAGCCATTGACAACAAGAGGATGGCTTTTTGGAAGAATATGTGGTGAAACGCGGTAGATATTCTTTTCAGGTATGATCTCTCCAATCAGTCGAATGGTAGAATCATGTCCTGCGGCAAGGCGTAGTGCGTCATCTGTTATATTATCGATACCTGTGATACTCATATCATTGAGTGAGATAGATTTTCCAAATATGGTATTGGCAAGGATAACTACTTTTGTTGCTGCATCAGTTCCTTTGACATCTGCACTCGGATCTGCTTCTGCATATCCAAGTTTTCTCGCCTCTTCCAGTGCCTGGAGATATGTAAGTCCTTCCTCACTCATGCGGGTCAGAATATAGTTGCAGGTACCGTTGAGAATCCCATACAATGCATGAATCTTATTTCCAGTGAGATCATGCTCAAGAACATGCAGGATAGGAATTGCACCGGCAACAGTTGCCTCATACCGAAGTGAGACGGCATGCTCTCTTGCAAGTGCAGAGAGCTCCTGATAATACAATGCAATAGGGCCTTTATTTGATGTTACTACATGTGCTCCACGGGAAAGTGCTGTTTTAATATACTCGGTTGCCGGTTCTGCGGAGAGTACATCAGTAGGGGATGCTTCTACCAAAATGTCGTACGGAGCATCCTTTACAATATCTTTTGAATGTAAAGCAGGATCTCCACACATTCCATTTTCTGCTTTGCGTGCAAGCATGGCAGCGACGTCAATTCCGTCCTGTGCAATGAGCGCACTTTTTGAGTCTGATATCGCAGAAATGATGAAGGGAGAATCTTCTTCTCTTTGCATGCGTTCCAGGGTCGTAACAACGCCCCGTCCGACAGCCCCAAGTCCAATGACTGCAATACGCACTTGACTTTTCACGTTGCTCCCTCCAGAGGCGTTATCATGAGAAATCCTTTTGTTTGTGCAACTTCACGTAAGATATTAATTGCCTGTGCAAGTTCTGCTTCTCCTGTTGCCTGCACAACAAGCTGTGCTGATGAAGAAATCTCTATCCTTGGCATTGCAATCGTCATATGTGTGATCTCTGCAAAGCCGGTTTTGTCAACGCGATCGATCGTGTCTCCAAGATCATTGTGTATCAAATGACCTATTAAAATCACTGTTTCCTGGCATACAAGTCTTTCTTCTCCAAGAAGCATTATTGTAATGCCATTTTCTGCGAACGCGTCTTTCAATGCCTGGATCTGGTGGGGAGGGATCTCAACAACGACATTGACTACCACGTTTCCTTGGGCATCAGGCACATGTTCGTGTATAACTGCTTTTATATTTCCACCTGTGGCAGAGATGGGACTCAATGCTGCAACCAAATTGCCTGGAGCATCACGAAGAGATAATTTCATTGAGACCTGCATTGGTATCTTCCTTTCTTTAAAACTATAGTATTAAGAAGGCTTATTGCTTTACATTAGAGGATGCAGATAAATAAATGTCACATTTCAAAGTTTTCATTACGGGTTTTGATTGGGGGTGAAATCGTGTAATTCCAGTCTCAGTGTCTAACCATTATAGAACTTATGCAAAATTGCACGTTTGTATATCATAATAATTTATTAAGTCACTTCAATTAACTATTTTCAGTTGGCAAAAGCTTAAGTTATGTTGATCTCTGCGTAACTCCTACATTATACAAACTATAATTATTGATAATAATACGTTTTTTCACAGTTGCATGGAAGAACTGGTTTAAATAGATAGGAAGTCTGTAAAGATGCCCATTGTCTGTATCACAACTCCCTTATGGATACCTGAAAACATATTACTTCACATGTGTAATGAGTACAGGAACAACTCAATGATCCGGATGTATATTTTTTTTGTTTTCTGTGCTTTTTCCCTTCTTCTGGGCGCAAACATAGTAACCGGAGCAGTTTCTCAAGATACCATATCATACAATAATAGTGAGCTTCCTGGTTCTGGACAGATCTCTATTGATTCAGTTGTCATTGTCTGTGGTGAAGGGAGAGCAACCGTACATGTGACCTACTCACTTACTGATGTTCCCCGTTTTTTATTTCTTATTTTTGGCTCTTCATCTCTTGAGCGGATCATTATGGAGACGCTTGGGTTTACAGATGCCCATGTTGTTTCTGTTGGAGCTGAAGAGGCTGAGCTGATTCTACGTGATGTTGCAACGGTGTATGGTGATGGGATGTACTGGCTTCCTGCCCATACGTTTCAAACAATGATTCCAACTGTTCAGATAATAACTCCTCAGGAAGTAGTTACATATCACGATACCATGGAGCTTTCAGGCATTGCATATTATGCTCCAAAAGATTTTCTATAAGTAATACGCAAGATAGGTGTACAATATGGTAGATTTTAATGTGGTTACATTTTTTCTCTATGCATTTACTTCTCTTATCATTATCGTAAATCCTATTGCTGCAATGACAGTATATACGAGTCTTACTTCCGGGATGGAACCCCCATATCATCGGAGAATTGCAAACTATTCATGCCGTCTGGCATTTATTGTTCTTCTCTTCTTTACTCTTGCAGGCTCAGCTCTGCTGGATCTTTTTGGTATTTCGGTTCAAGCGTTTACGATTGCAGGAGGAATATTGTTGTTATTTGTTGGATTTGAGATGGTGAATGCAAAGACTTCTCGTACAAAGCTGACTTCAATTGAGAAGTATCAACAGATCGATCCTGAGGAAGTCTCTTCGATGCCTCTTGCATTTCCGATGATTGCAGGTCCTGGATCCATTACTACTGTCATTGTGCTTTCAAAGGAGATTCCTTATCACGAGCATATATTTATACTTCCGATCTCATTTCAGACTCTTATTATCATTTTGTGTCTTGTTATCACAATTGTCATTACATGGCTCACATTCATCTTCGCTGATAAGCTTAGTTCCTATATTCGAGAACGGGAGTATCGTGTGCTTAGTCGATTGATGGGAATTATGCTCATGGCAATTGCAGTTCAATTCATGATTAATGGACTATCTCAAGCATTTCCTGGAATAATTCAGTGAACGTACGAGTGGGTGGGGGGTGATATTGCACTGACCAAAAAATACTTCTTATCTGTGACAGATATATCACACATGAATAGAGTAGCGTTACACCCCTACCTCTTGTTTCTCATTGTTTTGCTCATTGCAGTACCTTGTGTAACCTCAGCAGAGGTTGCATCACCCCCTGTCCTCAAACCTTATGTTGAAAGTACACCTGCTGTTGATGAAAAGTTCTTTGAACAGGTCACAGACTTTATGACACGGCTTTCAGAAGGGACACTCTCCAGTGGAGATGAATATTGGTTTTTCACCCTCCTTGCTTCAGGGTACAACATTGAACAACATGAACTCGCACAAAAGTTGATTGCCTTTTTGTTTTACACCGGAGAAGCAGGGCGGGGTTATGAGCAATATCGTGCTAACTGGGAGGTTCGCTTCACACCGGTGAATGCTGACGCTCAATATGCCCTTGCACAGGAATATCTCGCTCTCGCAAAAAAGACATTTGATTCATGTGAGGAGTGCAAAGAGTATTATCCTGATTTTGTAATGTACACGCTTCCGGAAAAAGAACAAGGTTCATCAGCACCGGTATTTACAGGCAAACTTGGGTTCTAAAACCTTTTCTTTTTTTACCTCCTTCACAACATTATCAGAACTGGGAACTTATTCTGGTAGGCAAAGTTGCAGGCCGACCTGTTTCCTTGATTTGACAAAGCGAAAATTTCTCATTGGATAGTAATGCGCAAAAACCCTTCGCACCATCCATTGAGCAGATATTTCTCAATATTGAAGCCTGACGATTTTGGCTCAGAGATTCGACACTATCTTGCAATCACCTGTCAAATCACTTATCCCCCATGTTTAGCGCAGCAAAGTCTTCTCTAGGTTTATTATATTTCATTATTTACATTATCTTATTTAGGCATTTTTTACTTATGGGGCAAGTGTAGTCAGGAGGACGGGAGTATATTGATACAATTAATATAGAACTATAGCATATGCATTACATAATTGATGGAAGGGGTTTTCATTGTTTCAAACTGGCAAAAACCAATTAGATCTAGAAAAAATCCGTTTTAAAGGAAATTTTCAAAAACTTATAGATATTGCCCAAGATCCTGAAGCAGAGCAACGTGTTGAAGCACTTCATCAGCTCGGACTTATGCACACTGACAAAGTGATCCCGGTTGCAATTCACCTTTTTGGTGATCCAGATCCACGTGTTCAAAAAGCTGCCAGCTTGGCACTTGTAGAACTTGGTATCGATGCAGTTCCAGACCTCATAGAAGCATATAAAACGCATTCAGACGGCATTAGTAAAAGGATTGAAAGTACGCTCCTCAAAATCGGACCTGATGCTGTGGACATGCTTATCAATGCGCTTCCAAGGATAGATGAACTCTCACAAGAGCGAGTGAGTTTTACACTCATTTCGATGGGGCCGTCCATCTTACCAAAATTAATAGATGCTCTTGGTCTTCATGATGGAGATGAAAAACGAATTATAGAAGCCATTATTGAAAATATTGGAGCACCCTCAACTCCTTACCTTCTCGATGCACTAAAAAATTCAGACGAAGAAATATCCTCGCGTGCAGGTGTTGAACTCATTATGGTCGGTCCAAAAGTAGTGCCTGACATTTTACAATCTTGCTCAGAGGATACACTAAAAGAGAGAGAATTAAAATATGATCTTATCTCCCAAATTGGGACTCCAGCTCTTGATCCACTGTACAACTGCCTAAAAAGTGCAAATCCAGTTACTGCTTCCATGGCTCTAGAGGCATTTGTCGCGTTTGGAGATTCTACAACAGCTCCATTAATAGCCGGATTATTTGAACAGAATCCTGTAGTTCAACAAACTGCTGAAAATGCCATTATCCGTATTGGAGAACCTATTGTGGATGCTCTGATTGCTGAAATCCCTGAACGAAAAGAGCTGGAACAGGAACATATCGTTCGCATCCTCTCAAAGATTGGAC
>WRER01000050.1 GCA_009779205.1 Methanobacteriota archaeon
AGTGATTTGATAAGACCTGCTGGATCTGCAACGTTGAGCATGTCAATCACTGAGTAAATTCCTGTTTTTCTCGTCTCCTCAATACCTTTTTCAAGAGTAGAGAGTGGAGCAAGTCCTGATAAGACAACAGCATCAGCTGATGCATCAGATGCCAGGCGTGCCTCAAGATTCCCGGTGTCAAGCACTTTCATGTCCGCAACGATAAACGCATCTGGCAGCACAGAACGAATATCAGATAAGACTCGAAGCCCGAACTTTTTGATGAGTGGAGTTCCTGCTTCGATAATAAGGTGATCGCTTCGAGGAAGAGCTGCAAGCACGTGTTTTAACCGATCAAGGTCAACGATATCACAGGCAATCTGTAGGTATGGGGGATCCCAGAGTCGCTGGACTTTAAAGCCCATGATGGCATGTGGGGCACGATCTTTTTCATGGATAATTGTTGTTTTATCTGGAAATGCGTCAAGAGCACGTGTGATCGCCGATTTTGTGGCACCGTAATTATATCGATATATCAAGCTATAATCACATGCTTTTGGATCGAGAAAGGCACTTGCCACGATTACGGTATTTTCAATGTCCATGCCATCAAATACCCCATCCTCCAGACAGTCTGCAACGGCTTTTGAAATTGCTGCCTGAACAGGACCAAACATCTGGCTTACCTGGCTGCCGCTTTTCATTGTTACTTTCGGAATGACAACTGTTGCAGGTTTTGTGAGAAGATTTGGTCGAATTACTGCAAGAAGAGGGGTATGGCCTGCAGATAGCTGTGTCAGTGCATTTGCAAATGCAGCACCTACCGGCCCGTTTTTATCTCCCATCAAGAGATCGATATGAGCGAGCTCATTCCCTTCTCCGATGAGTGCTTCTCCAATAAGGTACATTGTATTAGAATTTGTCTTACTAGAATATAAGAATGCATAAGCACATGAGAATGAACACTCAAACCGCCCATAATCATAACTATTCAGTCGCCCAAAGCAAATGTTCTGAATGAAAAAGCGCGAAAACGGCCTGAATCATTAGAAAGAGGTTTCTGTTGTTTTTGGTGAGCTTTGACAACTGAACACTCAGACCATCCATAATCTATAATATAGCTATTTACCAAAAGAGCAAAACAGACCGGTACAATGTGGGGTCGGTGAGATTTGAACTCACGATCGACGGGTCTCTCCGAAATGCATCAGTGCTCCAACGGATCATCACTCTATCAGAAGACCCGATTGTTCATCATCTGCACCATGCAAAAACCGCTGGAGCCCGTCGCCATGCCGGACTAGGCCACGACCCCGGTAGCTTTTATTATGTCTACGTCTGTTCTATTTAAGCAAGTTGGTTTTACATATCTGTTCAAAAAAAGAGTCTGTAAAGGTTTTTACAACCTTTTTCGGTGTCAGTCTCGTACACTGTGTCATTTACATCTGTAAACCACAAAGGGCACGAACCTGCCTGGAAGCAGCAGGAAACATGAAAATAAACCTTAAGCTCAACCTACTCTTTCGTGCCTTTCACCTGCCTGACCGGCAGGTGGTTAATCTCATTTCTTCGGCGCGACTGGATAGTTATATATCTCGAAGTAAATGCACAATTTTGGTTGAAATCGAGTAATCGCTTCTATCCTGCAAGTTCTCTCTTGAGTTCATCAATCGTTGCTTGACGCTCTGCAAATGCATCGTGTTGGTGAATACTCTCTTCATTATCCTGTGCCATCACAACGAGCGAATCTCCAGGAAGATCTTGAAATTCATTATGCACCTTTCGCGCCATCTCACGGACACAATCCTCAACAAATCGTGGGTTCTGGTGAGCAGTCAACACCACATGCCCTTCATCACCTCGCTTGAGCAGCTCGTAAATTGGAGTACTCATGGATTCTTTCACGATCTTGATAATCCTTTGCAAGGATACATGGCAGTCTCCGCCAGTCTCGATGGAAAGAAAACCCTTTCCTCGTTGATTGTGTGTGGCCATTGGTACCTGCTCAAAAAAGTAAAGAATTTTTTCCTCCTCAATCTCAAGATTCTGCATCACATGATGGGCACGTTCCCGCATAATATTCTGGGCACATGGGCAGGCAGTCATCCCTGTAACCTCAGCACCGATACTCTTTCGAATGATTGGTTTACCATTTGTCCTTGCAGCAATCGCGCTTGCAAACACATTAACAACCTCTTGACAGTTTGTCGTCGATACAGGTGTATCAGCTGATATCATGAATTTGCTGCGCATCTGAACTTCAGTTCGATCCGCGTATTCATGTTTATCAAGAAGTTTCCACGCAACAACGCTGCATAATTCTTCGATCTCTGTAACTTCTCCATGAATCGCCTGAGACAAAACCTCATCGATAACCTCAAAGTTGCGTGAAAGGTTCGCTCCTTTCAGGCTTCCAGGGAGATCTACAAAAATATCAAAACTGGAGATAAATATTACTGGACGTTTTTCAGTTCTTTTTACTTCTACGAGCTTTTGAACGTTTTTCACTCCAACACGTGTTAGATTAATTCTGACATCTGGCTGGGTTGACTGGACGTCAGGAAGTTCTCTATTGAACGTCTTTGCGGCCTCTATATTCATGATGTAGCGCTCTTTATTCCATTTATATGTATATTCTCTTATTTATCTACAAAAAACATACATGAGGTACGATTTCACACCATATGGTTTCGTTAATATCATGCTCAGGATAGTTAAATGTATTGGATTCTTGTATCCGTTTCTCACGACTGATGCATGAGATCAGTCAGACTCTCTCTTGCATGCTTTACTTCTTCAGGGAAAAGCACTATTTCTCCACTTTTGAATCTGATGCGTATACCTTCTCCACCTACAAAGCCAAGTTCTATGAGGGAACATGTTGGCAATGTTGCCTCAATGCTCTTTTTGTCAGATCCACAGACTAAAAATCTGCCATATAACTCATTACACAAAAATGAGACTGGATCGATACTATCTATTGGAATCTCAATCTCTGCATTGTATGTCATCGTGGCAAGAGCGGCAATCAGACCTCCTTGGCTGATATCAGTGATAGTTACGGTTCCACTTTGGACAGCTGATCTGATAGAGGCAAGGATATCTACCTCTCCGCGTGCAGGGGGAGAACCATTGCACTCAGTGAGAGCATCGAGAACAGAACCTCCCATCCCTTCTCCCTCCTGTGCAGAACCCAATTTTGATGAGCAAAGACAGATACTATCTCCATCACCAACTTCACGGGGAACCACTATCGGCGCACGTCCGATCATACCGATGCTTGGCGTTGGCAGAATGTGTGTTCCAGTCTCGTCACTCTCATTATACAGCGAGACATTTCCACCAACAACAGGAATTGAAAGTTCTCGGCACATATCTCCCATTCCCTGAATAGACTGTTCAATCTGCCAGTAGATATGTGGATGCTCTGGACTTGCAAAGTTTAGACAGTTCACAATACAGAGTGGTTCTACACCCATACAAGCGAGATTCGCCGCATTTTCGTACACTGCATTTGCAGTTCCGGTATATGGATCAAGCGCAATCTGGCGTGGGTTACACCCACAGCTCAATCCGAGCATGCTATTTCCAAGTTTCAAAAGTCCCGCATCCTTTCCAAAAGAGATCGTGCGTGTCTGCACATCATGATCATACTGCTCATAGATCCATTGCTTGCTTGCACATTCAGGATGAGAAAGAATCTGTAAGCAGAGTTCTTTCAAAGATCTTTTCGGAGCACGATACGGTTTTGTCACATTGTAAGACGTGCTGTTCCAGGTGCATTTTGGCGCTCCATCTGTCAGAAAATGAATATCCAGATCACAGATTGTCTCCTTCTCATATGTAACCAGATATCGCGGCTCTGCAATAACCCGACCAATATCACTGCACATCAGATCATATCGCTGTGCAATTTCCATGATTCGTTCAACATCTGCCGGTTGAACCTCAAGCAACATCCGCTCCTGTGACTCTGAAACCATGATTTCACGTGGTGTCATCAGAGTCTCACGGAGATGCACTCTTTCTGCGTAGATATGACCACCAAATGTGCTGCACATCTCACTTGATGCTCCTGCAAGCCCGGCAGCTCCGAGATCGCGGCATGATACAACAATCCCTTCTTCTATCATGGCAAGGGTTGCTTCGATAAGCAATTTTTCAGTAAATGGATCTCCTATCTGCACACTTGGGCGTTCCTCTTCTGAGTTCTCTGCAAGATCTTTTGACGCAAAAGAAGCTCCGCCAACCCCATCACGCCCGGTAGGGGCGCCAAGCAGCAGAAGGTGGTTACCAGGTTTCTTTACCCGACCGGTAATGAACTTGTCTGGTTCACATATTCCCACACAAACAACATTTACAAGGGGATTTCCATCATATCCTGCATCGACAATCAGATTTCCACGCACGACCGGAACGCCAATGCAGTTCCCGTACCCACTAATGCCACGCACGACATGCTCTAGCAGGTGATGGTTCTTTTTCTGTGTTGGATCTCCAAAACAAAGCGGATCCATCAATGCAATGGGACGTGCCCCCATAGAGATAATATCCCGCACAATTCCTCCAACGCCTGTTGCAGCACCATTCACTGGATCGACATAACTTGGATGATTATGACTCTCCATTCCAATGGCAAGAGCGATATCATCGCTATATCGTACGATTGCGGCATCATCGCCGGGACCAACAATAACATCTGGTCCTGTTGTCGGAAGTGTTCCTAGGAGTCGGCGAGTCGAGCGGTAACTGCAATGCTCACTCCAGAGGTTTTCAAAACATGCAAGCTCTGTTTCTGTTGGCTCTCGTTTGAGTGTATCAAGGATCAGTCGGAGATCGTCTGAGGAGACCATGGTACTCACATGTGGGTTCTGCTCTTTGAAAAGGCATCGGTATACTGATTATCGATGAGATGGAAACTGGCCTTTTGCTCTCTGTGCCACTTCGTTCCAATACATCAGTTCAGATCTATTCTCCTCTTTCTCTTCCCCAACTCTTTCGTTATATCCTCCAATCCAGATCTTTTCCCGATCCATAAGATCTGCTGCTGTTTGCAGATCATTGCTTGTGGGATCAATAAGGGATACTGTAGTGATAGAATACTGATCAAGGAGTGACTCAAGCATTGAACTATCATATAATGTGATAGTGCGCTGGTACTCAAGCAAACATTCCAGATCTTCCGTTCTCGAATCACGAGTCAAAAACACAGAAGTGCGGCGTCCAATGAGCTCTTCACATAGAATTTCATCTATATGGGTGGCAATCAGTACATGTCCATGTACTCCTGCATCCCGCATCTCCCGCATGAATGCCCTGTATTGTTCACACAGAGAATAGAATGACTCGTCTTCATGCTCAGGAGAGAGAGGGTTTGGGGCAGGAATGCAGTAGTTAGCATATTTCGAGAGGTGCTTGATCAGCTCTGCATCATGCATGGACCATGTTGGATCCACGAGGTACCATTCTTCGGCATACTGGAGTGCTTCATCCAGCCGGGGCTTGACAAACAAGCCTCCAGATCCTATCACCTCGATTCCTGCCTCTTTCTCTGCTCGTATCTGTGTTACAAGCTGATAGGATATCAGATCAAAGCCTCTTGTGGTATACTCCTTTTTCTCACGTAAAAAGGCACCAATCGTTGATACATCTGGAGTGTCTGGTTCTCCGCCATATGCAATTGTCTTATAGATATATGGGGGCATATTGCTGATCATCAAAAAAGTGTTTTAACATCAATTGATTCAAAAAGAGAATTATTGCCCTGTAGAGGGTGTATATGTTCGTGTTCCTAGCTCTTTATCAAGCATATACAAATATGATGGAGAATCTGCAACAAGTGCAACTTGATCGAGAATATCTCTTACGTTCTGTTCTTCTTCGACCTGTTCTGTGATAAACCATTGAAGTCGTGTAACGGAAGCATGATCCTTTGCAGACTGTGCAATCTCTATTAAGTTGTTTATGTTTGCAGTAACACCTTTTTCGTGTGCGAGTTGGTATTCAAATGCTTCTTTTGGTGATCCCCACTCTGTCTTTGGTGCCTTTATGGCGGTGGCTGTAATTTTTCCTCCTGCTGAGATTACATAGTCATAGAAAAGCATTGCGTGATCTCGCTCTTCCTGTGCCTGAATTCGTTCCCATGCAGCTATACCTTTCAGTCCAATCGATGCAAACCATGCAGACATGGACAGATATAAATATGCAGAGTATAACTCAGCGTTTACCTGTTTATTAAAAGCGGTTTCCGTTTTTTTGTCCATGGTACCAATACAATTTTTAAAAGTGATAAATCTTTTGTTTTTTAGTTAGGATTTACGCAAAATTGCACGTTTGTATAT
>WRER01000051.1 GCA_009779205.1 Methanobacteriota archaeon
CATAATGGCTCTGCCAAGATCGCCACGAACACGCTTTGCAAGAAATAACAGATCGTCATCAGATAGTGAAACGTCCCCTTGTTTTTCTATGTTTAGTATTCTTTGAAGTTCAGAAATAATGCAATCTTCCGAAATCGGCTCAAAATAAAGGAGAAGGCAACGCGATTGAATCGGCGAAATAAGAATTGAAGCATTTCTGGTACAGAATACAAATCTGCATGTCTCACTGTACTGCTCCATAATCCTGCGCAGTGCATGTTGAATATCATGTGGAAGTGTATGTGCATCTTCAAAGACAATGACGCGAAATGCAGCGTCAATTGGCTTAATTCCTGCATACCAGTTAATGATGTGCTTCACATTTGTAAGAAATGAAGCATCTTTTTTATAGATATGCATGAAACGTTCATCATTCTCAAAGTATGCCTTTTTTCCCTCGATGAGATCAGCGGTCTGGATAATTGTTACATTCAGGGTCTCTGAGACAGATGAAACACTAAACATCTGAGAAAGTGTCGCCTCAATTGCTGCTGACTTTCCTGTGCCGTGAGGACCTGCAAGGATAAGATGAGGAAAGGTACGTGTGGATGCACACACTTTCAGCACATCCAGAACGCGGGTATGATGCACGATATCGTCAAGCGTGCGGGGTCGATGGGTTTCAATCCAGAACATGCGACAACCTCTGTGAGATAGTATCAAGTGCAGCCTGCAAAAACCAGCTCTGCTGAGGCATGGCAGAAAGGATGGATACAGCTTCATCCACTGTCATTGAAGCTGCATACGATGCGATCGCAGGCATTGCTCTGGTCACTTCATCGATAATAGGGAGTGTAGCACTCCGAGATGTACGGGAGAGAGGGTTCAGATCGATTGTTATCACCTCTTTTCCAAGTTCAATTAATGCCTGAGCCCGATCTCCGTCTTCCAAAGGAACCAGCACGAGATCTGCCTCATAAATACCATTACGCAAACAAAACGCCCGATCATGTGAAAGAGGCAGCAGACGCTCTGCTTCCCCTTGCAAAACAACAACGCCGCAAGCAGTTAAGAGATCAGTAATCATTCTTATACGCTCCTCAGTTCGATGAAACAGACCTACTTCTACCATCGCGCCAGTTGCTTTCTGGAGCCATGCTATATCAGGTGCGCTAAGCACGGCTGTGTTTCCATTGACTGATATCACAGGATGTTTTGCCACACGAAGCAAAGCAGCAGCACATTGTTCTGCTTTTTTTGCTGAAGGAATGGTTACTTCCCCAAGGAGATAATCAAAAGCCTCTCCGCGACCGTGGGCACAGAGACCTTCCGGCGCGACAATTCCATCCTGCATCGCCTTTGCAAGGCTCTCTCTCACACATAATGAGTGATAGCGTGGATGATCAACAGGAATAGTCATGTATGCTCCAAATCGTTACTTTTCAATGTGTATAATTCGCGGTCCACTGTGTGCAATATCGCAGACAAAGATACTCTTAGGATCTGAGGCATAAGCACACAAAAACGCATGACCTTTTTCTCCAAGAGCAAATACTCCATCTCCAAGCATTGTCATGCTTGCAAGCACATCAGCCGTCTTTGCTGCATCCAGGACACGGGAGACTTCCGTACTCATCAGTCCGCTTTTTGTTGCAAAGAGATATGAGAGCAAAAAAAATTCTTCAATAGTTCCTGGCTTCCGGCTTGGGAATGCCTCTTTTATCTGAAGGAGAGCAGTTTCTGAGGTTAAGATACTGTCTGAAATGAGTGGGCCAAGGACAAGCGCTGTAATCTGCTCTGTTTCGGAGTACCTGATACTATCTCCAGTAATTCCTCCATGTATACCAGGAGCAGAGCGATATACTACTCCCCCTCGCATACTTCCTGCAACATCTCCAAAACCTGTACGGCGTGAAACCTCTATCTCATGAGCTATCATGGCGCATTCGATATCAGATAATGGGAGGTTGCAATATGCACGTACTGCATATGAGAGTGCCAGAAGAGAGGCTGCTGACAATCCAAATCCGGAGGATAATGGGAGCGTGCACTCAGTCGTGATTGCAAGAGGTATCGGGATCTCAAGTCGATGCAAGAGATCTTCAAGAATCGAGGATTCAAACCATACCTCGTGAATTGTGCCGTTTTGATTGGAGAGTGAGTGAACAGTCGTCCTCGGTGCACCGGTAATCGTTACGGTAACGCCCTGTTCTATTGCAATACCTGCACCGATACTTCCTGTTGTCTTTGGGTCGTCAGTTATTATAGGACAAAAAAATCCGGAAATATGTCCCGAAGACCATGCCGTGACTGAGCGTGGGGCGGGATACATAGATTATTCACGTGCAATGCCGGGTTGAATACCGATCTGTGCAGAGAAGTCCTGTGCCTGAACTGATGGTTCCTGGATATATTCTCCAATATCAATAACAAGGGCCTCAAACATCTGGGCGAGTACATTGTTTCGATATGCGCTATTATAATTTACATCCATTTTGATGAGGAATGTTCCGTTTGGACGGTTTTCAGGCCCACCCCAACTGTTCAGACATTCAAAGTATCCGTTCTTTCCATCTTCATAGTATCCAGTAACTACTACCTGATGACCACCACCCTGTGCATAGTTCCAGGTACTTCCTGAGTAGCGTGTCACATCAAATGCATGTGTTTTTTCATCCCCATGCTCCCAAAACGTGTAAAAGTCCTGCCACGCTTCCCTGTGTGGGAAGAAAAGTGCAATTAACACCGGAATTTCATTATCAATCAGTGTTTTGATATTCGAGGCTGCATCTTTTGCTTCAATACCAGTTGTGATGACACGGCCATTTGTGAGAGAGTCTATCGTGTATGCAGGAACGTTCACGATCTCGTTGTATGGGATCTGCGGACCTGTGCAGCTCGCCCTCGTGCAGGAAGCATCGGCAAATGCAGCCCCTTCATTTGACCATGGAATGAGTCTCATCTCTCCATCTGTGAGATAATACTCTACAAACCAGTCAGGTGTGCCTCCATCACAGGCGAACCATGAGTACTCTGTATGTGCAAATTCTGTCGGCCCCGTCCATCCTGAGTTAAATGCCTGCACAGACAGTCTGTCTGGCATTTCTTGTGCAGCCATCTGGAGCTCTATCGAAGCCATTGGAGCAAAAACCCAGCAATTGCCACATGAGCCTTGATCTCTCAGCGCTGGATCATATGGAAGAGAAGAAAGAAGTGAGACATACTTCATTCCTTGTACATCATCTGCTGATTGGACACTGGATGGTAGATTTATTCCTGGTTTTTGTGCATATGCACGCATGATTGCTTCAAGCTCTTCTTGTGAGAATTGCATAACCGGGTATGGCAGGATATTCCAGTCAATTGGTTGATTCCACGTACGAATGCCGTTATTCATTTCGTCAGCAATGTACCATTGTGCATTCGGATCTATCGGAAGTCCGACGCTGAACGTATTCTGTTCTTCATCTGCGTTTCCAATTCCAGGTAAAAGCAAGAGAATGAAAAGAATACAGCTACCATTTCTTATACTGTTTGGGACATTCATCATAACACTCCGTGAGTATGTATATCAGCTATCTCTGTAATTATCGAACGGGCAAGGATTTCTTTGCTTCCATGAACCGTTACTTCCTTACTTCGAGAGCAGATCTGAATCGATCCTGTTGCTCCACCCATATTGCTTGTTGTATTTGCAATTACCATCGCGATCTCTGGAGTATTCGTAATGATATGACGGGCATCTTTGAGAGCTGTCTCTCCAAGCTTAAATGATATAATCGTTTGAACATTGAACTCAAAAACACGTTTCAGCAGTTTTGGAAGAGGATTGAGTGTAAGAGTTATTGGAGCATCCTTGCTCTCGATCTTTCCGAGATATGGTTCAGGTGCATAATCTGATATGGCTGCGGCACTGATGTAGATATCTGGCTTATTGTGTTGTATAATATCAATGACAGCAGTATGCATCGATGCTGCTGTTGTTGTCTGGATGGTTTTGAGGTTTGGAAGAGGAGGTAAAGCAGGTGCACCTTCATTATGTACAAGGGTGACATCAGCGCCAGAGCGATAGGCTGCACGTGCAAGCTCGATGCCCATGGTTCCTGAAGATCTGGTTGTCAGAATCCGAATGTCATCAACCGGCTCTTCACATCTCCCGCCAGTGATGAGTACAGAGGTTCCTGCGAGGGTATGGGTGGAACAGGCCCGTTCACAGGCTAAAACAATCGCGTCAATATCTGCAATTTTTGCTTTTCCTTCTTCGATGCGTGGTTCGATAACGGTGATGCCCCATTCTGCAAGTTGTGAGAGATGATTTGGGATCGCTGGGTGTCGAAACATTGCTTTGTGCATGGCAGGAACGATAATGACCGGTATTTTCTCTCTTGTGTTTCCAAGTGCAGTCGTCACAAATGTAGTTGGGGGAGTGTCATCAATGCCACATGCTATTTTTGCGATTGTATTTGCGGTTGCAGGTGCAACAAGCACCAGGTCTGCAACTCCTTCATCCCCACAGTATGTGACATGTTCAACATGACCTGATATGGTGATTATCGTGTCTCTGCCGGTTGCATATGTCAGTGCATCTGGATGAATAATGCCACAAGCCGCAGCACTCATAACTGCCTGAACCTCAGCTCCCCTTCGCCGCAATGCATGGCAGAGCTTGACCGTCTCAACACAGGCAATGCTTCCGGTTACACATAGTACAATCAGTTTTTCCGTAAGGGGTAGTTCCATTGTGTCTGCCATCTATGCTCAGTTGTGGGACGTGAATGGCTATGAATGAATCTAAGTGACAACCCTCCTGCCTGCCGGATGGGCAGGCAGGTACTGTTATCTTAATGACATTATGTTCAGCCCTTCCTCTGCCATAGAGCGGGTATATGAATGATCATCGTGCATGAGTTTTTGGAATGCATCACATGCACGTGAATCCTGCATCTGTACTAATCCTTTTGCTGCCATATATCGCACATGATCTTTTTCATCCTCAGTCAGTGCAATAAGAGAAGGGACAATATCAGCATCAAGACCTGATATAGGACCGATCTGACCTACAGCCTCAGCTGCACGATATCTCACCTTCCAGTCAGTGTGTGTCAGTACATTTAAAAGGGCAGGAATGCTTTTTTTCCCATATGCAACAAGTGCGGCAGTCGCAGCTGCACGCTGTTCTTTATCAGGATCAGATAATGCTTCGATCCATTCAGATACAGAACGGGCAGAGTAGTGGATATTCATACCAAATATATGATAGATATCACCAAAAAGGGATCTGATTGAAAAAAGAGGATGTTTGAGTATTAGTTGGTATACCCAAATGTTGTTGCAAGGTCAAAGAGTCCATTGTAGCTCTGTTTCTGTGTGTCTTGGAAGTGACCAACGACGCCAGGGGAGGTAGCATTGTAGATGTGCATATCTACTACTGAGTAGACCCGTGCTGAACCAGTTGCGAGGTCATCCTTTGGATCAGTTGCAAGACCTTTTGCATCAAATGCGTATCGAAGGTTTACTGGTGTGCGTGAACTATCTGATATTGAAGAGCTACCAATGCTCATTCTGGCAGAAACTTCTCGTACATCCATCTGACTGCCAACGGTGACAGAGCCACCATATGCACCATCATTTGATCCACCTGATGCAAAGATACAAACCGGATTGCTTGGATCAGAAGCTGCTGATCCCCAAAGATCCATCCTGGCCATTTCTTCAAAGTGAAGTAGTCCATTCGTATTAGGGTTGTTTTCGAAGTCAATGACGTGATTTACAATCAGATTGTCAATTCCTTGCTGAACATTCCCCCCATTCATGCTAAAATCTTTGAGGTACGTGGCAGTTCCTTCATATCCGAGAGTATTTTCACGATACGTGTAGTCAACTCTGGAACCATCTAAAGGATTGTGACCGAAACCTCTGTCATCGCTTGTCTGTTGCCACTGCATTTCATGATTTACAGTAAAAGTGCCGATACAAAACGCATCAACAGTAGATGTAACAATGTTATTACCGTAATTTGCCGGGGTGGGACGAACAGCTACAGCATGACACGTGAGGAGGAGCATGCCCGCCATCAAAACAATTGTTAATTGGTATGTTCTTGTTTTCATGATACTCAACTCAGTTATGGTTTTCCTGCGTTTTCATTTCTTCAGGAGTACGGTCTAATCCGTACTTGAATAGTACGGTCTAGTCCATACTTGAATAACACCTACTTCGAGAATATGATATATATGTGTAGCGATTTTTTAAGGAAACGAATGTGCATTTTTGTGTATTTCGGACGTTTTTTTCTTTGCTCACTCTACCCTTTTTTTGTGATGATCCATCAC
>WRER01000052.1 GCA_009779205.1 Methanobacteriota archaeon
CAATATATGTTGCAAATCGCACGTTTGATCATGCATGCGAGCTTGCAAAGATGATCAATGGAACTGCCGTGAAGATGGATGATCTTGAGCGGTACCTTGGCCTTTCTGATGTTGTTATTTGTTGCACGGCAGCTCCTCATTTTGTTCTGCATGAATCTGATGTCCGTGCTGCTCTTTCACATTGTCAATGGCCACTGGATAAAACTGCTCGCCACATTGTGATGATTGATCTTGCACAACCAAGAGATATTGATCCAGCCATTGCAACGATTCCTGGTGTTGCACTCTTTACCATTGATGATCTTGCAGATATCAATGATGCTGCAACGCTCCGGCGCAGAGAGCAGGCTCAAGTCGCAAAGGTGATTATTGAAGAAGAGCTCTCTGAATTTATCAGGCATTATAATCAACGTTCAGTTGAACGTGAGATAGGTTCTTTATATCAATGGGCTGAGGCGATTCGAAGCCGAGAAGTTGCTCGTGCAGTAGCCAAACTCCCGCCTTCCCTTAGTGAGTTGGAACACAATAAAACAGCCCGTATCATTGAAGATATGTCTCATGCACTTGTGAAAAAAATGTTGTCAGATCTCACATGCAGAGTAAAAGAAGCCGCTGCAAGTGGTGACGATAGTTGTGTTCATCTTCTTTCAGGACTCATGTCTGAATGAACAACCTATTGTTACTATAAAGCAACAAAAACAAATGGCGACAGGTTGTACATTGTCCATTTACTTTTACTTCTTACTCTGTTCTATTGCCGCAACCAGTGACTGTGCAAGCACTGGCGTCAGATACAGATGTGTATAATAGCCCATCACAGAATCAACATATAATCCATCCTTTCCATCGCAGATCCCTTTTCCACGTGAGAGCGTATATGCAAACCGTGCATCAAATCCAGGATCAAAATTCATTCGTGAGTAATGATATTCATGTCCAAGAATTTCTTTTCCGTGTGGGAAGACTGTTCCTCCCGTAACTTCCCCTTTTACATATCCAAGCCCAACAAATTTTTTCTCCATCTCACATGATCCCGCAAGGAGATTCGCAACAGGAACGGTTCTTCCATCAATGGTAATTGATTCAGAAAGCCACATCAGCCCTCCACACTCACCAAGAACTATCTTTCCATCATCAACAGAACGGTGAAGTGCATCGATACAAGGAGCATTTGTTAAAGCGTCCAGATGCAGCTCCGGGTATCCGCCACCAAAATAATATGCATCAGCCTCAGGGAGTGAATCAGTCATCGGTGAGAAAAACACCAGTTCTGCACCAGAACTCCGAAGTATATCGAAATTATCATCATAATAAAAACAAAAAGCTGCATCAAGTGCAACTCCAATCGTTACTCTCTTTTGATCACATCGTGAGAGAGGCTGTGCATATACCGGTTTTATCTGCTGTGCACAAGCAATCAGACCATCAACATCACAACACTCCTCAATAACCGTTCCATATCGTTGCATTCGGTCATCCTCTGTGGCCATTACAAGACCAAGATGCCTGCTGTCAACAGCCAGATCTTCACGTCGTGGAATCCAGCCATAGCAGACCTTCTGCGCACCAAAACGAATCATCTGTTCATGACGTTCAGAACCACCCATTGTACAGATGAAACCTTCAACACGCACTGCAGGATCAAATGACGAAAAACCCTGCACCATTGCATGTACGCTTCGTGACATCCCTCGAGCCTGCACGACCAACACAACCGGTGCATTAAGGATGCGGGAAACATGAGCTGTACTTGAAAAATCACCGCCATCAGCTCCATCAAACAGGCCCATTACCCCTTCAATAACTGCAATATCTGCACCCTCTGATGCCCGGACAAATGTATCAATAACACCAGACTCCCCCATCATAAATGGATCAAGATTTCGCACAGAACGTTTGCTACTCATTCGATGATGTGAAGGATCTATATAATCAGGACCTACCTTAAACGCCTGAACAACGAGCCCACGAGCACAAAGTGCAGAAATCAACCCACTTGCAACCGTCGTTTTTCCACATCCACTGCCGGTACCTGCAATAACAATTCTTGGAACAGCGCACTCAATCACAGAACACATTTTGTTTTATTCCATATCATCTTGTCTAGGACACAGTCAAACATTATACTCATCACGTCGTATATGTACCTACGAAATGACATCCTCCAAACCTCAGTTCACACCTTCTCTTGCTCCCTATACTCGTATATTCGCGTTTGAGATGCAACAAAGCGATCTCATCATAGCACCACACAGTAAAGACCATCAAGCATCCCTCATCACCCCATCTGGAGCTGCCCTTCTCTCATTCTACTTCTGCGGAGCGGTCACCGAGATGACGAACCCTGGAGGAAGAAACCCATCAATTCGGATCGCAGATCCAACCGGAGGCATTACATTCCTTATAAAACCAAAAAATAAAGAAGTCCTTTCCTTTTTGGAACGGATAACTCCTCCCATATTTGTAGCTGCTCTCGCTCATATCGAAAGGGGAGATAAGCATATCAAAAAGCATCATGATGCCGGCGAGCAACATGCAAACTTCCATTGCATTATCGACACGCTCGCCGAGATCTCGCGAAGAGAACGGGACAATTGGATCATCGAAACAGCAAACCTGACCATGGCACGGGTAGAAACGATGTATCACCACCTTGCAGGCACTACTGCTCCTATCGAAAAAGCACCAGATATGGAAAAACTTCTCGTGTACATGGATCCGGCCAGATCCAAAAATCACTACCAAACAAGTGTAAAACAACTCCGGGTACTTGCCCTCATGGCTGATAATGCCCTTGAACAAGTCAAACCAATCATTCAAGATGTATCTGAAGATAATCCAATGGCAGATCATTCAAGCACGGTCTTATCCCTCATACAGGAACACTCAGGGCCAAGAGGCGTTGAGATAATCACTCTTGCAGCCGTTGCACAAAAACAACACCAGATATCAGAAGCAACACTTCTTGAAACCATCAAAACCCTCATCAATGAAGATGAGATCTATCAGCCATCATCAGGATCTGTAAAAATCCTGTAATAGTATACCGATTCGCTCCCATGAATATCTCTTTTCCTGCGACAGCCTGTGACGATATCACCACACCATCTCTCCTTATCCAGGATACAAAACTGCGCCTTATCATCGCTGATCTCCACTTTGGTATTGAATCTGAGCTCAACAGCAAAGGAATTTACATACAAAGCCAGGCCATAGAACGAAAGAACAGGCTCATTGATCTTATCAAACGAACGAGACCTGAGCACCTCATTATCCTTGGAGATGTTAAACATCGAGTTCCAGGAACATCACGACAGGAATTTCGAGAAATCCCATTTCTTCTCGAAGACCTCAGAAAACATGTTCCAATCACGATCTGCCTTGGAAACCATGACCCAGGACTTGAACAGTTCCTTCATCCTCATGAGATCGCTCCTTCATCCGGCATTACGATAGATGGGACATCCTATATGCATGGGCATACACGGCCAGCGCCTGAACTTGCAGGAACACTCATCATCTGCGGCCATCACCATCCAACAGCAGGACTCTACGATGGTATTGGAATCGGATTTCGCACGCCCTGCTTTGTACTTGCAAAACTCAATGAACATATCTGGAAGCCAGAAAAAGACACTCAAACAGGAAAAAAAGCACAGAAAAAAAATCAGGGAGCATTGCAAGATCAGCAGGAGGAAGATGACCTCTCTCATGCCACCACTTCAGAACACACTCATGATACTCGCGTTCTTCTCGTGCCTGCATGGAATGAATGTGTAGGATATGACCTTCGCCGGACACTCCTTCAACCATTCTCTCCGATATCACGTGCAATAGAAAGAGAAACTGCTGAAGTCCTGCTTATTGATGGCAGTTATGCAGGTGACCTGCAACGTATGATCACCTCGGGTAAGGAGTCATCACCATGATGTACCCAGGGCTCCACCCAAAAATCGTTGAAACCATACAAAAACGCGGATTTACTGAATTTTCAGAGATACAGGAAAAAGCAATCACTCCCATTCTCAAAGGACAGCATATTCTCATCATTGCTCCAACTGGAACCGGAAAGACTGAGACAGCCATGATCCCGGTCTTTAACCATATGCTGTCTGGTACAGGATCAGGGTTTACCACGCTATACATCACTCCGCTTCGAGCACTGAATCGTGACATTCAAAAAAGAATGGAGTGGTGGTGCCATGAACTCGGTCTTACTATCGGTGTTCGGCATGGTGACACAACACAGCATGAACGAAGAAAACAAACCCTCCACCCTCCGGATCTCCTCATTACAACTCCTGAGACCATTCAAGCCATGTTCATGGGTTCAGTGCTTCGAAAACATCTCAAAAACGTGCAATATATTGTTATTGATGAGATCCATGACCTTGCCGGAACGAAACGAGGATCTCAGCTCGTAGTAGCACTTGAACGCATTGCATATTATGCAGGAGAGTTTCAGCGTATCGGTCTCTCTGCAACCGTTGGAAATCCAAAAGAGATCGCAACGTACCTCTGTCCATCAAAACCAGTCTCTATTGTCGAAGTAACTGCATTCAAACAGATTGCACTCAACTTTATTATTACCGGTGAACAGTTTGATCAGCAGGTTGCAGTTGTTGAAACATGTATTGAAAATGAGCCTTCATCACTCCTTTTCGTTAATACGAGATTTACCGCGGAAGCACTCGGACACGCCCTTATCAAACTGGATCACCTCCACAAAAAGAGAAGCAAAGAAGATGAAGATCTTGTTGCAGTAGATGTTCACCATGGTTCACTCTCTCGTGAGATCAGAATTGAAGCAGAAGAGCGATTCAAGGCAGGAAAAATAAAATGCCTCATCTGTACCTCATCGATGGAACTCGGCATAGATATTGGGCATGTTGATCATGTATTTCAGTTTGGATCCCCACGTGAAGTACATCGGATGGTACAACGTGTCGGACGTGCAGGTCATCACATCGGGCGCATCTCACATGGAACAATTATCGCAACAGGATTTGACGACCTCCTGGAATCACTTGTCATCGGCAGAAAAGTGCATGCCGGTGAGATCGAAACCATCATACCGATCACCTTTGCAGGAGATGTCCTGGCAAATCAGATAGCAGCTATGGTTGTAGAACATGGAGAGATCCCTCTGCAGACCGCTGTTGATATCATCAAACGTTCTTCTGCATTTTACGGAGATGATGCAGCAACACTCACCGCTTCAGTCATTGCCCAGATGGAGAAACAGTACCTTGTTCGCCGTGAAGGAGATCTTCTCATAAAAACAGGACGAGCACGAAGATATCTCACCGGAAACCTCTCAATGATCCCAGATGAACGCAAATTTCCAGTCATTGACATCGTCTCACGAAATCTCGTTGGTTCTCTTGATGAATCGTTTGTCCTTACATATCTGCATACTGGAGCCGTATTCATTGCACGTGGTCGGCTCTGGCGCATCTTGGAGATGGAAGAAGGAGTGATTCGTGTCGAACCTGCAAAAAATGCACAGGGAGATCCTCCTGCATGGGAGGGGGAACAGATCCCTGTTCCATTTGCGGTTGCACAGGAAGTTGGGAGACTCCGGAGAACCCAAGATATTGCAGCATACACCGACAGTGAGATCTGCATCAGATATGCAACCGGATATTTTGCAATGCTTGATGCAAATCACACAAAAATACCAACAGATACCCTGATAACACTTGAAAAAAGTCAGGATGGTATTGTAATCAATCTTTGTGGCGGTCATCAAACAAATGAAGCGATCGGGAGAGTTCTGTCTGTCTTGCTGTCTGCACGGTTTGGATCTACTATCGGTATGGAAATCGATGCATATCGAATATTACTGCATGTTCCAAGTGAAATCACGGTAAAAACAATCACCGAGCTCTTCCAGACAACAGATCCCTGTCATATCAGTGGTATTCTAAAACTCGCCTTAAAGAGAACTTCTCTCTTTCGCTGGAAGCTCGTGCAGGTTGCAAAAAAATTCGGAGCGATTGATCCGAGTGCTGATTATGAACGCCTGAGCATACATAAACTCTCTGAACTTTTTTCCATGCCTGCAATCCAGGATGAGACATATCGTGAATTATTCTCACGATACATGGACGTTTCACATGCAGAGGAGATCTTTTCAAAAGTACAGGGTGAAGAGATCGGCATTGTACAGGGACCGCCAAGCATGATCGGTGCTGCCGGACTCTTTTCATCACGAGATCAGGTGCCTCCTCCAACAGCAGATC
>WRER01000053.1 GCA_009779205.1 Methanobacteriota archaeon
CCAATGGTCATCTTTTGTGATAGTAAACAGAAGAGCTATACCAAATATTGCGATTAAAGGAATAATGAGACGTATGAGGTGTTTTTTGTCCATATCAATCAATCCTTTTTACCAGTTCCCTGCAACGTCTGCTTTATGCGCATGAATATAGATTCTCGAAAAACTTTCCGCCCCATAATATCAAAAATGGAAAAATTAGGGCTAAGAGAATAAAACTAAGCAACTCTTCTGGTAACCCTCCAATATATGGAATGAAAAGTACTATAGCGTAAAGTAGTATAACGAAGACGCAAAATGCAATAATAAACACAATACATGATAAAATATAATACAACCACCCTATTTTTTCTAGCGTTTCGAGAATTTCTCCGAAATTGAAAGCTTCACTAAGAGAACCTGTTTTTGCAAATCTAATTCCTCCAACCATAGATAGCATGAAACCAAGTACCCCACCCAGCACTACAAAGATGTCTCCCAACGTTTTTATCATCTCATTGGATAAAACAAATCCTGGCATAAATATCAAGAAAAATGGAATTAACAGTCCTAAAACTAAATATGCAACCACTACGATGAACAGCTTAATACCATTAATAAACATTTGTTCGTATACTTCAAGCTCAGGAGCGGTGTCCCCTCCTTTGAAAATCTTTACCAGATACCCATATTGGATAAAGCCTACAATTGGTATACAGCTGATTACCATAAGTATAAACCATCGACTCCAATGACCAACAAGACCATTTTTGGCAAATTCAAATGAATCACTCAAATTTTCACCAATACTTAGCGTCATGTTAACACTTCCTCGTTATGCCAATGGATAATATGTGTATCCTCTATATGGAGTCCACTTTCCAAACCAACCCCTTTCATTTATGGTTGCAAACCCTGTTATCTCAATGACATTGGAATCCAAGCTACTCTTAAGTTCGGTGGCAGCGATCTCAAAAAGTGCTTCAAACACTTTTTGGGATAAAAACATGCTGCTATCTGTAAAGATAACAATTATTTTAGCATCTCCAGACGAAACGTCCATCGAAACAATGCCTACGAAAGTGTCAGTATAACTGATAATGGTAGGATCAACTATGAGAGCTTCTTCCGCTGCCACACTAGATATGCAGCAAAGAAGTATTACAACTACGATACAAAATAACGGTTTAATAACTAGTAGCTTCATTTTAATCTCCTATTAAAGGTCGAATAATAACTTTAAACACCACAATTACAAGCCCTAATAACCCGAGCTTGTCCCACGTACTTGATTCACCATACCATTCCATAACACGAATCATCCATTTCATTAAAGTCTCCAAACGTCTTTTCGTCTACGATTTTCTTTTCTACGTCTTTTTTACTCTCTTCATCTTTTGTGATAGTAGTACGTGATTTCCTTCCTGAGCCTCTGGAATATACTCAATGGGTATATCAAACGTCTTGCCGTCTTCAAATTCCATTATACTTCCCCCTGATTCATTTTCAGGCTCAATAAAGCCGCTTCTATTGCGCGCTTAAAGTCTGGATGCTGCTCAATTTCCTGCACTGTGAACCTAACTTGTTCCTGTGTAGGAGCAGAATTGTGTAAGGGATGACCACACAAGCAATAAATAGCGGTTGTGGGGTTGATGAGTGCACAATCAGGAGAAGGGCATTGGATTGCCTTCTGTTTTTTCGGTCTGGAAGTTTTAGTTTCAATACCTGCAAGAAGGGATTCTTCAACGTCATCGCCTGACAGATGTGTATAGGTATTAACCATCTGACTTGACGGTGCTCCCCAAACCATCATATTGATGTGCTGTTGTGGTATTCCGTCCCGTGATAGGTCAGTAATTCTTGTATGTCTGAATGAGTGAGGAGTGATATTCTTTTCAATGCCCACCCGTTTTAAAATTCGCTTTAATCCACTTTTAATAGAGTCGTAACCGACTGCTTTGTGTGGATCTTGGTTGTTTGGAAACACAAATTTCTCAGGAGCCCAGCCAGAAGGATATTCATCTTTCCACCTCCTCAAAAGAATATGGCTCGTCATCAACGGCACTTTTCTGATCTTATCGGTCTTACTTTGGATTTTAATGAAGGCGTGAGTATCCGTAAATGTGATCTGACTCCATTTCAACGTCCGAACTTCTGTTACACGTCCTCCAGACTCGTAAAGCACTTCGTAAAAAATCCTATCTCTGATAGCTCTGCAATTGTTGAAGAAACGTTGCAGCTCGTCAGGTGTGAGAATATCATCCTCATTCTTCATCACTTGCGGAACTGTTACCTTAATTTCTTTCAATTCATCCATATCCACGGCTGTATTATACTTCTTTTTTACAAGAAACGTCATAACTTGACGAAATGCAACTAAGGTCGTTTTTTTAACTCCGATCTTGTGTGTTGATGAATCGTAATATGCAGACCATGCGTTGATACACTCTTGTGTATCACATGTTGCAAGGTGTGGCAAACCACACTCTTTTTGGTAGATAATACTTCTTGCAATTGTCTCCAATCGTTTTACAGAGACGCTTTTCTTAGCAACCAAATCATCAAACAGCATATAGAGCAATTTTGCTTCATCAGACTGTAACATGCCTTTTTCTATCGTACGTTCAATTTTATCTATTGTCACTCTCCCATACTTTTTAATATTAGTATCACTCACTTTCAATCACCACAATGAGCATATTTGTAATTAATCCAATAATTTCATATTAAGCAATTTTATGCTCACACCATATATTTAAGAATATTAGTATTTATATTCTACTTTCTGGTAGGAACCAAGTTTTAGACCAGTGGATAGTGTGATCCTTGAAGACCTCGATATTGAAAAAACAAAAAATAGACGTTAAAAACCATCACTTGAAAATGTGAAGCGAAATCTATATACAATGAGAGTGTAAGGACATATGTAGAATATTGGTATTTATATTCTGGTTCCTACCAGAAGGTTCTGAAATCTTTGAGCCTCCTAATGAACTCACATCTTCGAACCATTGGTGCGCGTTTTCCCTCATTTTAACTTATAATGAAAATGCCATTGTAAAAGTGAACTTGCATACCAATTATTTTCCAAAAATGATAGAGCAAAAGCGAAAGATCTAAGAAATAAGAGGGAGAATCCTACCGCCTTCTCCTAATTTTAGCTTATAATTAAGCGTTGTATGTCCTCCTTTTTCCTGACTTCCCATGGTATCATGAGCCCTAGTAAAAGTGCATTCCACATTTCGCATCAACTGAAAAATAGTCCTCACTTTTTGGTAAGTACTCTTATGTGATAAGGGCATGAAAATAATTAGAGGAAGTTTAAGAAAAATATAAGTAGCATGAAAATTTCATACATATAATTATTTTTATTGGAATTAGAACTTTATTTGTCCAGGTGGGAAAAGTGGGCTAAAAAAATAGTAGGGGGGAAATAGTTACGAAACTATTATTAGTGTCACGTACACGTAAGGTACTCTAATGACATCTTCTTCCCAACACAAGAAATTTGCACTGAAGGTTGGCCACAAAATTCTTCTGATCTGCATGATTTTGGCATTTATACCTCCACTTATATTGGGTATATTCTCCTATTCAGCTGCTCAAACTGCTCTTGAGAACGATGCAGAGGTCATCATGACAATTATCGTAGAGAGTGCAGTTCTTGAAGAAAAAACTGTGCATGGTTTGACTCAATCCATAGTAGGGGTAAGCCAGGAGCTTCTCATAGATGTATTTGAGAACAAAGGGACTCCATCTATTATCGACAATCAGTTAGTGCTTACTGGATCAGGTGGATATTATATTGCTAATAATAACTTTGAAATCGTTGATTATGTGAAACAGAGGTCAGGAAATGCTGTAACAATATTTCAAATCATTGGCGATGAAGCAATCCGTATCTCGACCAGCATTATTGATGACTCAGGAAATCGTGCTATAGGAACAGCTGTTTCTCCTGCGGTATATGCTGAAATCATCAATGGAAAGGAATATCGTGGCACAGCTACTGTTGTCGGAATAGAATATATTACAATATACACGCCAATAACCGATACCTCAGGAAAGGTCATCGGCGCCCTTTTTACTGGTGTGCCTAGGGATGTCACGATGGCTGAGTTTGAACACCACATTAAAGAAACCGTTGTTGGAAAAACTGGTTCTGTGTATGTGGTTGATTCAGAAGGCGTGATCACGATTCACAGAGATCAAGAGGGCATAAGCTTACGAAATGAACCATATTTCAATGAAATAGTTCAAAATCAGGAGGGATACATCAGTTCCTTTACATCAGCCGGAACTCCTGTACGTGTCGCTTGGAATCGTAGTGAAACAGGCGGTTATATCATTGCAATTGCTCCGAGCAGTGAGTTCACAGCGGCAAGTGATGCAATTCTCAGTGCTGTCACTGCTATCGTTGTTGCTTCGATTATTTTAGGCTCACTCGTTGCACTTCTCTTTGGACGCTCGATCTCGCGCCGTATGAGACAGCTGGTAACTATCAGTGAAGCTGTCGTAAAAGGGGATTTAAATCATCAAATCGAAAGGAAAAATGATGGTGGCGACGAAATCGATGTACTGATGGCTTCCTTCCACAATGTTGTTGAAGCTTTACAGAAAAAGGAAAAAAGTGCAAATGCTATTGCTCATGGAGATTTATCTGTTGAGATGTCCATTGAAAGTGATCGTGATACCCTCGGAGAAGCGATGCGTATGATGCACAGCATTATCTCAACGATGGCTGCTGACTTAGTGAAGATGAGTGATGAGGTCTTATCTGGAAAGTATGATTCCAGAATTCATGCTGGTGCGTATGAAGGAGAGTTCTATAACATCGTATCTGGAATAAATAATATTCTCGATCAGATACTCCTGCCTCTTCAGGTAGTTCTCGAAGAGACAGCCCGTGTTGCTGACAGCTATGCACAACGAAATTATGCAGAATCTTTTGCTTCTACAAATGAGACTGATGGCAAATTTGACACTCTGAAGTTAGCGATTGATAAAATAGGAGATACAACATCTCATACTCTGGCGGATTTCATGAACTCAATGAACTTCCTCGAAAATGAAGCAAGTAATGCATCTCATACAACGCAAACTCTGGTTAATCAAACACAACTGGTCAGTGAAAACTCGAAAAAGGTTGCTGAACGCTGTGTCGATGGACAGATGAAAGTTGAGCAGATCCGTATAGCAATCTCTGAAATGACCGAGTCCATCCAAGACGTTTCCGTACAAACGGGTTCGATATCTGATGTTGCAACAGGAGCCGCTGAGTCTTCTAAAATGGGCCAGACTCTTGCAATGAAGGCTGAGAAGAGTATGGATGGTATCCAAACTGCAACCAAGGAGCTTGATGTCGCGATACAGGCTATACATGAGAAGATGGATGCTATCAAGGGAGTTACGCAACTTATTTCGGATATCTCAGAACAAACAAATTTGCTGGCCCTTAATGCAGCTATCGAAGCAGCCCGTGCTGGTGAGGTCGGTGCTGGATTTGCAGTCGTTGCCAATGAAGTGAAAGAGCTCGCAAGTGGAACTCGAAATTCTGCCGAAGAGATTCAAAAGGTTATCGAAGATTTGCAATCTGATTCTGAACGAGCAAAAAATGTTATGGTATCCACCCAAGAGGAAGTTGATGTAGGTATTGCTACTGTTCGAGAAGCTCTGGAACGATTTGCTGAAATTGATGAAAGCATCAAAAATATGAATCAGAGTATATCCCTTGTCTTAAAATCCGCCACAGAACAGGCTGCAACATCTGAAGAGATTACAGCAAGCATCGAAGACATTGATGGTGACTTTGTAAAAACCGTCTCAGAAGTCGTTCAAAACACAGAAATTGTTGAAGACGTGACGAAATCGGTAGAAGAAATACACATTTTAGTTCCTCGCGTCCAAAAAACTGCATCCAAGTTGAAAGAAGATTTGATGCAATTTAAACTAAGGAAATAATAAACAAACGTATCATCCTCTTCTTTTCCTTTTTTTCTCATTCACCTTTTACTAGATCTGTCCGAAAACAAAGAAACTTTGGATGTTTACAATGATTGTGGAACAGCACATGATTTCATCATCTGCAAGAGACTGTCTTTAAGTTTTTCACTCATAATAGTGGACAAATTTAAGTATAACTACTCTCAGAGGTTACATGTTCATATGAAGCAAAGAGTATTATTATTAACCCATATTCTTGTCATAATTAGCATA
>WRER01000054.1 GCA_009779205.1 Methanobacteriota archaeon
GTCGTACAAAAGAGATGTGGTTCGATGCCAGCATAGACAGAATCTGGGAAGGAATTCATGACGACCCAAATGAGCGTTTCACAGCAATTCCAATGGAAATTGTACAAGATGCACTGACCCACGGCATGTAAATTTCTCTCCTTTTTTTCCCACACAAGTACACAAAAAGATGATAAGACAAGAATGAAAACCTGTACTTTTCACCTTTTCCATTACGTTTCCTTCTAGCAACAACCTCCGCCACTGCAATCACAAGATGGTTCACCACCCGTAATCCAACTCTTGATAATCGCAACCGCACAGCCCACACCTGCATTGACAGTTAATGCTTCTGCCCGGCAATTCAGGGCGCAAGCCCCGCACTCCATACACAAATCTTTTTCAACAATCCGTACCTTTCCTCCGTACAGATCGAACACACCATGTGGACAGACTTCCACACATCTTTCACAGCCGGTGCATTTTTCCGCATCAAGGGAAAGTGTCACCACATTTTTTAAATATCTGAGCGTCATCGTTCTCTTTCCTCTCAAATCAATTTATGTATGAGTATCAGCACCACTCCAATGATGGACGCAGCAATGATCAATGGCAGGGTAATTCTCATTTCTTTCAACACACCAGAGGGGGATGTGAAAGTCGAACAGCCCGTAAAATTCAGGGCAAGAAACGCAGAAGCCATGGGTAGCAGGAGCAGATATCCAGCTGCAAGAAGCCAGTTACCAGCCGTGTACCACCCAAGCACCCACAGTGCAAAAACGGTCCAGCACAACCCCAATATCCAGCCTTTCCATGCAAAAGCCCTGCCAGGGATATATGGGAGCAACACAGGCATCAGAACTGTGCCAACGATTACTGCTCCGACATATACAGCTACATCATATATACCGAAAGGCCGCACTGCGATGAAATTTATCAGAAACAGAACACCGAACACGAGCAGAGACTTTTTTGCAGCTTCGACCAATTCAATAGGAGTTAAAACAAGCCGATCCCGGAGGGTGAATTGTACGGTCCGCATCTCCTTTGTGGCTTTGCAGCCGGATGCAATGAATGCCTGGATATCGCTCGCCCTCACCGGACCGAATGTGACGGAAAATCCCGTGCGCCGTGTTACTTCATGTGCATTCACGCCAGATGCACCGAGCTGTGGTACAATCACTCTTCTGTGCGTCACAATTTCAGAAAGTTGAGCTGCTTCAATGCGATGTACCAATTCACATGTTCCAAATGTTCCCTTTCCAGCCGCACACCAGACATTGACTCCTTTTGTGTCGAGTATCAAGAGCCAACAATCCAGGCCGACAAGATTTTTTCGCAGCGTGTCAAAAGTCAATTTATAGTTCGCACTAACCAAAACCGGGGAGTCACTGTTCGGCTTTCCAACAGCATAAAGCCCTGGTTTTACCAGATAATCCATGCGAGCAATACCAAAGCGTACTTTCCACGCTCCAAGCATGTCTTCAAACGAAAGCGCTGTTGAAACAGCCGGCACATCTTCTGTACCTCCCGAACAACAACTACTTTTTGAACAACAGCCTTCACTCATCTGCAACACCTCTCATTTTCTGTCTCTGTTTCATCAACTGTGACCGTGGTAATCTTTCGCAATAACATTGTGGCATGTTCGCTCCCTGTTGCGCTGATCGAGTAGTACGTCCACTTTCCTTCTTTTCTGGCGGTAACAACACCGCTGTCAACAAGGATCTTCATGTGATGGGATAGCGTGGATTGACTAACGCTGACCTTCTCCAGAAGCACACAAGCGCATTTTTCACCGTTTTGTAAAAGTGATAAGACCATCAGCCGTGTTTCATCACAAAACGCTTTGAAAATTTTGGAGTTTTCCAAATGTATCTTTTCCATACGCAACATCAAATCCAAAATTATCGATATGACATAATAGATTATATGCCTCATATTGAAAAAAGTATTGAAAACTACCGACATCAAAATAGTCTTCTCTGGTGGAATCAGTCGAAATAAAACAGCTCCAGCCTTGACATCTTTGCAGAGCAGTACCACCACTCATGAAAAATGGCGGGAATAATTATGTGGTATTTTTTACATCATAATTGTTTATTGTTTCATCCCCAACTGCGAATCTCACTGCCATATCGGGCGGCGCATCGTGCTTAACAGATCCTCAATACTCTCACGCTTTCGGATCAATGCAACAGCACCACCATTGATAAGCACCTCTGCACATCTTCCCCTTCCATTATACTGTGAAGCCATCGCATATCCATATGCCCCCGTATCAAGCACAGCAATGAGATCGCCTGCTTCAACTATTCCAAGCCTGCGATCAGCAGCAAGAATATCTCCACTCTCACAGATCGGACCAGTA
Organism: Methanobacteriota archaeon; assembly: GCA_009779205.1. GTDB lineage: Archaea > Halobacteriota > Methanomicrobia > Methanomicrobiales > Methanospirillaceae > Methanofilum. Next base: position 2,351 of record WRER01000054.1, read on the forward strand.
ACAGAGTAAACATGGCCAGCATTTGGATCTTCATCCATTCGATTTGCGACCACTACCTCCTGATATGAGTCATACATTGCAGGGCGAACGAGAGTGTTAAATCCTGCATCCACGTTTATAAACCGCTTATGGGCATGTTTTACCGAGTTCACCCTCGTTAACAGCACTGTTGAATCGCATACCAGTGAACGGCCAGGTTCGATCCAGATCTCTGGCGAGATTTCAAGGCGCTTAAATGTCTCTGCACAGATCGGAATCACAGCCCGTGCATACTCTGAAATTGACGGGGCGTGTTCAATGCCATGACGGTACACAACTCCAAGTCCACCACCAAGATCCACGAACTTCAATGTAACACCCATCTCATGCAGCTTCTCCGCAATATCCATCAAAACACGCGCTTCCTCTGCGAAGGGCTCAAGCTCAAGAATTTGTGAACCAATATGACAGTGAATACCAACAGGAATTACATGTGATGCATCAAGAGCCTGCTGATACACAGCCAGGATCTGCTCTGCAGGAATACCAAACTTAGAAGTTGCAAGCCCTGTTGCTATTTTTGGGTGAGTTGGAACATGTATTGCAGGATTTACACGGAATGAAACCTCAACGACTCTTCCCATCTCCTCAGCAACACGGTTAATCTGATGGAGCTCGTCTTCAGAATCTAAAGAGACACGCACACCATGCAGAATTGCAAGCTCATGATCCTCTCGTGTCTTGGAACTGCCATTAAATAACAAATGCTCAGATTTTATTCCTGCATCTCTTGCAAGTACAAACTCTCCTGTTGAAAACACATCAGCACCGGCGCCGAGGTTTGCAAGCGTACGTAAAATCGCGATATTTCCATTTGCTTTTGTAGCATACAATACCCGACAATGAGGGTAATGAGCTAAAAGAGCTTCTCTGTACTCGTGATAAATACTCTGAATTCGATTTTCATCAGTCACGTACAGCGGAGTTCCATACTCTGCTGCAAGATCTGTTGTTGCAATCCCTCCTATATGCAAAATCCCATCCTGCACTGAAAGGTGAGGGAGGAGCGGGATAGGGTACACTGCCCGTATTGCATCCATCTCTTCATTATGTCCATTTATATGTGCATTATCTGTCATCTTATGCTCCAATACCTGCCTGTTGCATGCGTTCTATTGCCTCTTCAATACGCTCGATTGAGCGAGTTAGTGAAAAACGTACATACTCTTTTCCGAAACCTCCAAATCCAATTCCAGGAGTTACTACAATACTGCTCTCTTCAAGCATACGCTGTGAAAACAGCATACCATCATCAACTTTAAGCCAGAGATAAAACGTTGCTTTCGGAGCATTGACTTCAAATCCAACATTTCTGAGCCCGGATACTAATACATCGCGGCGTTCCTGATAGATGGCACATGCGTTCTTCACACAGTCCTGAGGGCCTGTAAGTGCTGCAATTGCAGCATACTGAATTGGATTATACACGCCTGAGTCTACATTTGTCTTCACAATTCCAAGCCCGCGAATGATCTCTGGATTTCCAACAGCCATACCAATTCGATACCCTGTCATACTGTATGTTTTTGAAAGAGAATGCATCTCAATTCCGACTTCTTTTGCACCATCTGCCTCCAAAAATGAAGGTGCAATATATCCGTCATAGGCAATTTCAGAATAGGCATTATCTGACACAATAATAATATCATTATTTCGTGCAAATTCTACTGCTTCATTGTAAAAAGAAAGAGGAGCAATTGCTGATGTTGGATTATTTGGATAATTCAGCCAGATCAATTTGCTTTTTTTTCGAATATCTGATGGAATATCATCAAACACCGGCAGAAAGTTATTCTCAGCAGATAAAGGCATCTCATGCACTAAACCTTCAGAAAAAAGTGCACCTGTTCGATATACCGGATATCCAGGGGATGGCACGAGCACATAATCACCAGGATTGACAAAAGCTTCTGGAAGATGGTGCACACCATCCTTTGATCCCATCAATGAGATGACCTCCTTGTCCGGGTCGACCGTCACATTAAATCGACTCTGATACCAGCTTGAAACTGCTTCACGAAACTGTTTCATACCAAGGTATGATGGGTAATGATGATTATCAGGATTTTGTGCCGCTGTAACCAATGCATCAACGATATGTTCAGGGGTTGCAAGATCAGGGTCTCCAACCCCAAGATCAATTATGTCAATACCCTCAGAGATCTTTTTTCTTTTTAATTCGTCAACTTTTGCGAAAAAATATGGAGGAATAGCATCAAGGCGTTGTGCAAACATGTGAATACAATTCAACCAGGCAGCACTTAAACGAAACGTACAATATGAAAAGGAGATGGGCAGATGCCTATGGTGGCTTTGCAGCCATCGGTGGAAGGTAGCCTGTTTTATCAAAGGTAAGCAGAACTTCTCTGATTTTTTGTGGAGTTGCTACAAGATCAATACATCCGGTAGCAATAGCTCGTTTTGGCATGCTGTCAATCGTGGCAGTTGCCGGGTCCTGTGCGATGGTGAATCCTCCCATTTCTTTGATGTGTACCATACCACGTACACCATCTGATGCCATCCCGGTGAGGATAATTCCAATAATCTGCTTGTTAGGGGAAAGAACAATGGAGTTCATGAGTATGTCAATAGATGGTTTGAAACGATTATGACGATCACCATCAGAATATCGTAATATTTTATTTTCCACTAGTAAGAGATGACAATCATCTGGAGAAAAGTAAACGTAACCTGGTTTAATCTGCTCAGCATCTCTTGCTACGGTAATGGTCATGCCACTGTTCTTGTTTTTTCGGATTGCAACACGGTGAATGAAGTTTTTAATAATATGCTGTACGATGACAACCGAGATATTTTCTGCCTTCATATCTGCAAAAAGTACATCAAGCACATCTATCGCTCCTGTAGATGAGCCGATAACAACCAAGGCCTGTTTCGCCCGTTTTTGCTCCATGTTGTTTACCTAAAGATATTCTGCATATCGCTCCACTTTCATCAGAAGATCAGTGGTGCTGAAAGGCTTTTTGATATAGTCAAAAATATATGATTCGAGGCCAGCCATTGCTTCACCAGGCTCTTGAGCGGTTACCATGACAACAATGGTATCATTCAGGAGATCTCGTGCTATGATCTCACGAAGTGTGTCAAATCCGTTTTTCTCAGGCATTGAGACATCAAGAAGCAAAATTCCGTGAAATCCGTCTTGAAAGTGCTTAAGACATTCTCTGTATCCATTTGCTGTCTGTATTGATATTGATGGATTCAGACTCATTATATCTACAAGACACTCACAGATGGCGGGATCGTCATCAACAACAAGTACAGGTATTTGATCTGACATGAGAGTATTCACTATCATTTTATTTTTAGTCTTAATGAATTTTTATTGCTCTGCTGCATATACTGCGGTAACTTTGGCCGCAAACGGTGCTCCTATTGTTTCTTTGACATGTGCAGCAAGTAGTGAAAAATACTCCGGAGGCAGGCAGTGCAGGCTTTCTTCTCCAGATATGATAAGCTCGCAGAGGTATTGTAAATCGTCTGAAGATAATTTTTTGATACGCATTGAAAAATCGTCAGCATTGGTTGAGTAATGGTTTGCAATGGGAGGAAGAAGTGATTTATATGGTGCGTCAATTGTTGAGCAATTTTCTCCTGTAAATTCAGGAGCCATCTGCTGTAAAAGTTTTACATCATGAGGGGAAAGTGTTCTTACCATAGTTTATTGTGCCTTTTTCGTTTGTGACCTTTGGTCGGAATGATTCTATCTTTGTAAGTAATATAGTAAGCAGAATGAGTGCAAGAGCTATTGACGCTGTA